>JANNWK010000863.1:0-5376 GCA_031408355.1 Myxococcales bacterium | reverse complement strand
CGCGAGGGCGCTCGCCAAGCCCGCTACACGGTGGTTTTCAAGGACAAGCAGGCGGAGGCGTACCGTTGTGCTTTCGACGAGCAGCCCTGGGTGTCCTACGCAGCCGGCCAGCGCTACGCGGGCAAGGTTCGAGCGCTGGTGGGTTCGCTCGATTGCGCCTCGCTCGCGCGGGCGCGCTAAGCTAGCGGGCGACGTCGCGGCCCAGCACGTGAGTCAGCTCAACGCGCGCGATCCTGAAGTCGATATGAGCATTGACGTGTTCGAGCCGTGCGCGGGTAAGCTCGGTTTCTGAGTCTGTGACCTCGACCAGGGTGGCTCGCCCGCTGCGAAACAGTTCCCGACGCACGCGGTAGCCCTCCTCTGCGGCTACGAGCGCCTGTTCGGACACGCCCACCGCGAACTCGGCGTCTTTGGCGGCGCTGAGTGCTTGGGCCACTTCCAACTTGAGAGCATCGTGGAGCGCCTGGCGCTGGGCGGCGACTTCGGCCGCTTTCGCTTCGAAAGCGCGGGAAGAGGCCTGGGCGCCAAAGATGGCGCTCGGCGCCCAACTCAGCACGGCGCTCACGTCCCAAGTGCCGTGAAACGCGTCCTCCTGGGGGAAGTAGCGCTGGTTGGGGTTGGAGTATTGAGCGTTCGCTTGAGCGTCCAAGCGTGGGTAGCTACCGGCTCGCGCCACCGCCGCCTGGTCGCGCAGCGCGTGCTCGTGAGCGCTCAGCAGCTTGAACTCAAGCCGCTGGCTACGGGCCTCCTGGTAGGCGGTCTCCTCGGAGCCCGTGTTCGGCAGCGCCGCCAGGGCTTCGAGGATGTTCTCTCCCACTTCGTAGGTGCTGGCGCTCGGATCCTTCATCATGACGCGCAACCGCGCCGTGGTAAGGCCTACGTTGCTGCTCGCTCGTTGCGCGAATAGCTCGGCGCCCTTGACGCCGCTCTGAGCGCGCAGCACATCCGCCTTAGACAGCAGGCCTGCCTGGAAGGCGTTGTTCGCGTCGTTCAAGTGGCCGCTCGCTTGAGCCACCGCTTGTGCTCCGATAAAGGCCATGCCCTGGCTGCGGATCCACTGGTAGTAGGCGACCCTCGCGTCGCGGGCGACCGAGAGCCTGGCCGCCTGCTCGTCGAGTTGACTGGCGCGACGGGCCTGAGAGGCGCCCGCCACCGCTCGCGACATGCGCAGCACGTAGTCGGAAACGGGCACATTGAGCGAGGCTTGCAGCACGTATTGGTTGAGCACGACCGGGAAGCTGAGGTCGACCGGGACCGCCAAGAGCAGCTCCCCCGGCGCCACGACATGAGCGGCCGGATTCGGAGAGACGATCAGGGTCCCGTCACCTCCCAGGCTGCCCAAGCTGGAAGGAGCTACGTCCGAAAGCCGGCTGTAGCGCGCGCTGAGCGTCACAGCCGGGTAGAAGGCGCTCTCTGCTTGGTCGACGCCCGCGCTGGCGGCTTCAATCGCCTTCTGCTTTGCACTGACGAGGCTACTGCTGCGAAGGGCGCGGCGAGCCACCTCATCGGCGGTCAGGCCGTTGCCTTTCAGCATCGCCTGCAGCTTTCGCTGCAGCTCCTGGGTCACGCCGCCCAGGGGCGCCTCGGGCCCTTGGGAACCGGGCGCCGCGGGGGGAGCGGCTAGGCTGGGAGCTCCGCGCGCGGGGGGCGCGGCGACGGCTGGCGCTTGCGCCAAGCTTGGGCCGGCGCTGAGCAGTAGGGCGAGGGCCGAGCGAGCCAGAAAGGCTGTGCGATGCATGAACCAGGTACTCCTTACGCTTGAGACAGCTCGATGCCGGGTTGCCCGGGCAGCTTTCGCGCCTTGCCTCCGCCGAGCCGTTTCAGAAACCCCTTGAGGTTCTCAATGCTCAGGTAGAACACGGGCACCACGACCAAAGACAACAGCGTCGAGCTTATCACACCGCCGATCACGGCCACTGCCATGGGCGCGCGGAACTCGCTGCCTTCGCTGTTGCCGACAGCCGTCGGCCACATGCCCAGCACCATCGCGGCCGAGGTCATCAGGATAGGTCGTAGACGCTCCGGGCCCGCCGCGAGAATCGCCTGAAGCGGCGTTTCGCCGTGCTCGCGCACGCGCACAATCGCGCGGTCCACGAGCAGGATGGCGTTCTTGGTGACCAGGCCCATCAGCAGTACGATGCCGATCAACGCGCCCATGGCCAGCGTGTTGTTGGTCAGAAAAAGCGCCAAAATGCCGCCGACAAGCGCCAGCGGGAGCGTCACCATGATGGTCAGCGGGTGAATGAAGCTCTCGAACTGCGAGGCCAGCACGATATAGATGAAGACCACCCCCAGCAGTAGCGCTACGGCCATGCTCGAGTTGTTCTCGTTCATCAACCGCAGCTGGCCGTCGTAAAAGATGGACATGCCAGGCGCCAGCGCGAGCTTCTGGATCTGAGGCTGAAACTCGGCGGCCACGTCGCCCAGCGGCCGTCCGATCGGGGTGGCCCAGAGCGTGATCTGACGATTGCGGTTCTCGCGCTCGATGACCTGAGGGCCGTCGGTCCGATTGATGTTCACGACGTCGCCGAGCTTGACCGGGCCGCTCTCGGTGGCGAGGGTCAGGTTGGCCAGCGCAGAAGCGTCGGTGCGGAAGCTCTTGTCGAGTCGCACCTTGATCGGCACGTCGTCCTTCAGCCCGGACTGGCGGAGTTTGCCCGCCTCGTCGCCCTCCACGGCCGTGCGCAGCGCCAACGCCACCTCGGCCGCCGAAAGCCCGCGATCCGCCGCGCGCTTGCGGTCCACGGAGACCGAAAGCTCCGGCCTGCCCGGGGAGTAGCGCACCTGAATGTCGCCGACGCCCGGCGTAGCCTTCAGGATCTTCTCAATCTGCGTCGAAACCCGCTCAATGTCCGGGTACTCCTGACCGCGGACGTTGATCATGATCGCCGCCTCGGTCGCCGCGCCCTCAACGAACGGCGGATCGGTGACCGATATCTTGGCGTTGCTGAGCTTCATCGCCGCTTGCCGGCCCATCTCCTTCAGCTGAGCCAAGTTGGCTTTGCGCTCCAACTTGCTCTTGGCCACCACTCGCCATTTCACCTTGTTGGACTGGTCACCCTCGCCGATCGTGGCGAAGACGACCACGAACTCAGGGTGCTGCAGGATCTCAGTCTCTACGCTCTCGGTGAGTCGCGCCGTTTCGGCGAGCGAGGTGCCGGCTGGTAGCTCGGCCTCGAGGATGTACTGCCCACGGTCCTCGGCGTTGACGAACTCCTGACCGGTCAGCTTGGCGATGTAGCCCATGAAGAACAGGCTGCCGACGGCCAACGCGCCAACGACCAGCTTGTGCCTGAGGGCCCAGTGCAAGATAGCCTTGTAGGTCTGTTCGATCTGACCCAGGACCCACTCGAACGGCGCCTTCAGCCAGGCGAAGCGGTCGCGCTTATCCTTCAGATCCTTGGCAAAACGCGAGGAGAGCATCGGGTCGAGCGTGAAGGCGACGAACAATGAGATGACCACGGCGACCGAGATGGTGATCCCGAACTGGCGGAAGAACTGGCCGACAATGCCCTTCACGAAGGCGATGGGCATGAACACCGCGACGATCGTCAAGGTGGTGGCCATCACCGAGAGCGCCACCTCCTTCGTGCCGTCGAGCGCCGCCTGCATCGGTGGCTTGCCGGCCTCCATATGCTTGAAGATGTTCTCGCGCACCACGACCGCGTCGTCGATCAATAGCCCGATGGCCAGTGACAGGCCGAGCAACGTCATCATGTTGAGCGAGTAGTCGAGCACGTACATGAAGAAGAACGTGCCGATCACGCTGGTGGGTAAGGCTACCGCGCTGATCAGCGTCGAGCGCAGGTCGAGCATGAAAACAAGGATCACCAGCACCGCCATCACGGCGCCGAACACGATGTCGTGCTCCACTTGGGTGACCTGCGCCTCGATCATTCGTGCTTGGTCGATGATGAGCGATGCGGTAATTCCCTTGGGGAAATCCCGCTCCAGGCCGGTCATCCGGGCCTTGGCCAAGTCGGCGATGGCGACGGTGTTTTGACCGGAGCGCTTGCGGATCTCAAGGGTGACGGCCTCCTGACCGTTCACGCGCACGCGCACGCGCTGATCCTCGAAGCCGTCGCTGACCCGGCCGACGTCGCGCAGTCGCACGACCGAGCCGTCTTTGGCCGACGCCACGATCGTCTCGCGGATCTCGTCCACGCTCGTGAACTCGGCCATCGTGCGCACGCTGATTTCGCGCGTGCCTTCGTCGTAGTGCCCGGCCGGCACGTTCAAGTTTTCCAGCCGCAGGCGCTGCACGATCTTACCGGGACTCAGTCCCAGTGCGTCCAGGCGCCCGCGATCCAGCTCGACGCGAATTTCGCGCTTCGCGCCACCCTTGACGTCGACGGCGGCGACGCCCTCGACTTGCTCGAGCGCGGGGCGCAGTGTTTCGTCGGCATAGTCACGCAGCTCAGAAAGCGAGCCTTTGCCGCGCAACGTGTAGGTCAGCACGGGCGAAGCCGACACGTCGAAGCGGGCGATGATCGGCTCTTTCGTCTCCGAAGGCAGGCGATAGCGCACCTGGGAGATCCGCTCGCGCACTTCGGTCGCGGCCTCCGAAATGTCGACGCCGAGGTTGAACAGCACAAACAGCTGAGCCGAGCCCTCTCGAGAAAACGAGCGCACGCGATCGATGCCGTTGAGGCTCACGACCGAGTCCTCGAGCGGTTTGACGACCAGTGTTTCGACCTCGGCCGGGCTGGCGCCGGGGTAGGGGACGGTGACGACGATGGCCGGAAACGTGACGTCCGGGAAGAGGTCGCTTCCCAGCCGACTAAAGCCCATGACTCCCAGCACCAGCAGCGCCACCGTGACCATCACGGTGAAGACCGGGCGTTTGATGGCGATGGCCGAGATGTTCACGGCGCGGCCTTCGCGGGGGGCTCGATGCTGACCGGGTCACCCGCCTTGGCCTCGGGCTTCGGTGCGGCGACCAGCCTGTCCTTGGCTTCAAGTCCGCGCCGAACCAGCAAGGTACCGTCCTTGTCCACGGCGTACACCACGGACCGTACTTCCAACTTTCCGTCCGCGTTGACGACCATCACCTCGTCTTGCGAGCCCGGTCGAAGCACGCCGTGAGGCAACTTGAGCACGGGGATGGCGGCCTTGGCCTTCACGCTGGCGCGGACGAACGACCCCGCCCGGAGCAGGCCCGGGTTCTCGAACGAGGCTTCCACCGGCACGCGCCGACTCTTCGTGTCCACCGTGCCGAGCACGGAGCTGATGGTTCCCATGACGCTGCCGCTCTCCAGCTTGAGCTCGACCGGGGCGCCCTGGGCGAGCAGATTGGCATCGTGTTCACTCGCGCTGGTCCCCAGGGTGAGCGAACGAGTGTTCACGATTTCGAAGAGCGGCATGCCCGGGGCAACC
>JANNWK010000862.1:0-3306 GCA_031408355.1 Myxococcales bacterium | reverse complement strand
GGCTGGGACGGGGTGCTCGCCGGCCGAGCCCCAGCGGCCACCGCCGCCGACTAGCTCAAGCGCTAGTCGTCGCCGCCGCCTGAGTCGTCATCCGAATCACCATCGTCAACCGAGTCGGCTTCGCCGGCATCATCGAGATCGCCCAGATAGTCGAGATCGTGGCTGGCGCGTGGGGAAGCCACCGGACTGGTCACTGGTTCGGGGTCCAGCGGCAACGGGGCGCTGCTGGGCCGAGCGGCGTCGTACTCATCGAATTTCTTCTCGATGCTCAGTAGTGCGTTGTTGATGGAGTCACTCGCCATCTGCAGCACGATGGGCAGCTGCCCCTTCAGCGCTTCATAGTAACGCTGGCGTTCCGTTGAGTGGATGATGGCCGGCGGATAGCCCGCGCGCATGAGCAGCGCGTTCATCAGCAGGCGCGCGACCTTGCCGCTATCATTTGGGAACGGGAAGACTCGCACCAAGTCGTAGTGAACGCGCGATGCGATGCGAATTGGGCTCTTCAGCTTCTTCGGCTCCGGCCCGTTCAACCAATCGATCACCTGCCGCACCCGATAGGCGATCTTGTCGGGCGCCGCGTATTCGTGAAAGTACAGGCGGTGCTGTGGGATGTCCTTTCGATACTTGACCGACTTCACGTCACCCTCGTCAGGGTGAAGAATCACGTAAAGCTTCTTGATCGTATCGACGTTGATCGGGATGCGTTTCCGTTCGGCCAATTCGCGCACGTACTCGATGGCCTGGCGATGGCGGCGGATTTCCTCGCACACCGGCTGCATCCCGGAGTCCGGCACAATCGTCGCGGACGGGTCGGTGGCAGTGCGCAGCTCCTGGTACGTGTAAACGACGCCTTCCAGGGCGCTGTCGTGATACACCCACGACATATCGAAGCTCTCGCGGTAGTCGCGACGGAAGTCCGCTTCAGCTGCATTGAGCCGCGCCAAGATCTTCGCGTAGCGCTCCTCGGTGGGGAGCGTTGGAGCGACGGGGGTTGGCGGCGGCGGCGAAGGCCGAGCGGGCTCGGGTTCGGGCGGAATTTGGCCTGGCTCGAGCGAGCGGACACCGACCAACTTCTGCTGGCCGCTTGGCGTGTCGAGTCGCCTCGTCGTCCCGGCCTGATTGGGGATCGCGTCAGGGCGGTAGACTCGGCTGTTGGCGCCTCGGCTCAAGTCTCGCGCGGCACGCTTCGATGCACGAGCCACCTTGCCCTCTAGCGTGCGTCGAGCGGCTTCCTTCTCCGCGCGAATGCGTTCGCGCTCGGCCTCTTTGGCGCGCCGGTAAACTTCTCGCTCGGCGTCCCGTTTGGCCCGTTCTTCGTCCTTGAGCTTTCGAATCGCTTCTCGCTCGGCCTCTCGCTCGGCGACTTTGCGCACGCGGTCGTCCTCGCGTTCGCGTCGGATGCGTTCGCGCTCGGCTTCACGCCCCTTTTCCTTGGCGACGCGCTCGGCTTCACGTTCCTTGGCCTGTCGCACCTTGAGGGCTTCACGTTCCTTGACCTGCCGTGCGGCTTCGCGGGCCTTTTCTTTGGCGACCCGCTCGGCGTCGCGCTCACGCTCTTTCTTTTCGCGCTCACGGACCTTGGCCTTGTCCGCGACCTCGCGAGCCCGCTTTTGCTGTTGCTGCTCCTTGGCCTTCTGGGCGAGCTTGCGCGCTGCGTCCCTGGCCTTGCCTTCTTTGGCGCGCTCAGCGGCCTGAAGCTTCTGGAGCTTCGCCTTGCTGGCCGCTGCCTTGGCCTTGCTAGCCGCTGCCTTGGCCTTGCTGGCCGCTGCCTTGGCCTTCACCTGGCCCTTGCCGGCCGCTCCTCCCGGCTTGATCCTACCAGCGCGAAGGCCGACTTTCGTCCGCTTGGGCTGCGCTTTGGACGGTTTTTTTGCAGGCTTCTTGGCCGGCAAGGCACGCGTCTTCTTCGCCTTCTTCGACGGCGCCTTCCGCTTGGGAGGCGTCTTCCGCTTGGCAGGCTTGGCTCGGGGGCCCGATTGGCCCTGCTTCTTGGTGCGCGATTTGGATCGAGGCGACATTTCCAGCCGAAAAATTAGACGTTACCGCCCGTCGGCGCTTGCGGCGCAGGCACAAAGCCCCGCCATTCCGGGTGCGCTTGAGCCCCACGGGGGCGCGAGACGGCGGGACCGGAGTCCCTTGAGCCATAAAGCCCTGCGCAACCTAGTCGCCTGCGATATAGCGAGTCAAGCCGGACATGAGTGGGTCGGCCGCTCAGACTGAAATCGGCCAAATGGCCAGAATCTAGGGCGTCCAGAAATCGGGGAAGAGTTCGCTACCGGCCAGGAGCGCCTCCCGGCGCGTCAGGACCTCCACACCGGTGTGCGTGACCAGAACGGTATGCTCGAACTGGGCAGAGAGTGAGCCGTCTGTGGTGATGGCGGTCCAATCGTCGTCCAGCACTTCGACCTCATAGCCGCCGAGGTTCACCATCGGCTCGATGGTGAACGTCATGCCAGGCTTCAAGCGGTTTCCCTTACCCCACGCTCCGTAGTGCTTCACCTGAGGCTCGTCGTGAAACTTGCGACCGATGCCGTGCCCGACGAAATCGCGGACGACCGAGCAGCCCTGCCCCTCCGCGAACTCTTGAATCGCGGCGCCGATGTCGCCCAGTCGGGCGCCGGGGCGCACCTGGGCAATGCCTAGTTCCAGGCATTTTCTGGCGACTTCAACGACTTTCTTCGCTTCCGGGCTGGGGGTGCCGATGAAGAATGTCGCGGAGGTGTCGCCGTGAAAGCCCTTGTACAGGTGGGTGACATCGACATTGATGATGTCACCGTCCTGCAGGACTCGCGCATCGCTGGGAATGCCGTGGCAAACGACTTCATTGATTGACGTGCACACGCTGCGCGGAAACCCGCGGTAGTTGAGGGGGGCGGGTCGGGCCCCCAGCCGCAGCGTATCGGCGTGGACGAAATCGTTGATTTCCTGGGTCGTGATGCCCGCGCGGAGCGTTGGACCGACGCGTTCCAGCGTTGACGCGGCCAGTCGCCCGACTTCGCGCATCAGCGAAATTTCACGTTCTGCCTTGATTTCCACCGAGCCGCGGCGCGAGTACATATCCATCGCTTGAAGTTGCGTTCCTAGCTCATGCTGGGACCGCCCGCCACGATCGAAACGCTTGGGTCGCGCCAGGTCTGGTTGCTGGCAGAATAGAAGCCAGCCTCGCTTCGTCCAACCGGCAGCATTCGCAGTCTTGAGCCCGTCGAGCTTCGGATGCTAGGTTGCCGGCCTCGCGGGACCCGGAGAAATTGCCATGAAGCTCAAAGTCATCGTCACCCTTGCTGCTACGAGCCTTGGAGCGGCGGC
>JANNWK010000861.1:0-5448 GCA_031408355.1 Myxococcales bacterium | reverse complement strand
GACGAAGTTACCGATATGGACCTCGGCCTCAATGTTGCTCCCGGGTCGCAGGTGCGCGAACGGGCCAAGCGCCGCCGCGTCGCCTACTCGGCTCTGGCTTAACACGCAGTAGGGTCTGACCTCGACCCGCTCGCCCAGCTCCGCGTCGGTCAACACGCAGCCGGTATCCACGAGGCTCTTGCCACCCACGCGCGTTTTGCCGCGCAGGCAGACGCCCGCTCCGATCTCGGCGTCCACGCCGATTTGTACCCCGGTGTCGATACGAGCATCACCGTGCACGGTGACGCCCGCTCTCTGGTGGATCTGGCGATTGCGCGCATAGAGCAGCTCTTCGGCACGACCGAGCTCGGCTCGATCGTTGACGCCCATCAGCGCCTCGACCTTGCCGAGCACGCTCTTGACCTCAGAACTCTTGGCGAAAGTCGCCACGATATCGGTCAGGTAGTATTCGCCCTGGGCATTATTGGGAGAAAGCGCGGCCACTGCAGCGCGCAGCGGCTCGGTCTTGGCCGCATACATGCCGGCATTGACCTCGCGCACGGCCCGCTCGGCGTCGCTTCGCAGGTCACGCTCTTCGCGCACTTCGCGGATGCTGCCCTCTTGGCTGCGCAGCACCCTCCCGTAGCCGAAGGGCTCGTCCATGAGCGCGGTCAAGATCGCCAGTTCTTGTCCGGGTACGGCGAGCGCAGCGATCAGATCCACCAAATCTGTCGCGCGCACGAGCGGCGTGTCGCCGTAGAGGAGCAGTGTCTCCGCCGTTGTGACGGCGGCCAGCCCTACCCGGACGGCGTCACCGGTGCCGCGCGGGGGGTCCTGGACGGTGACGCTCACGCGCTCGGTGCCGTAGCGCTCGGCGAGCGCACGACTGAGCTCCGGCTGCCCGCTCGTGACGACGACGACGTGTTCTGCGCCAGCCGCGAACGCCGCGGCGATGGGGTAGTCCACGAGCGCTTGCCCGCACACGGGGTGCAAGACCTTGGGCAGTTCGCCCTTCATGCGCGTGCCCTTCCCGGCAGCCAGAACGATCGCCGAAAGCCCAGCGCGAGTGCTCACCATGCCCGCTTTGTGGCACGCCCCCCGGGCCGCGCAAAGCCGATTGAGCCAGGCTCGCCGGCGATTTCAGTTCGTTCCGAACAGATCGTCACCCGGCGCGGGCCTTTCCCGCTCCGTGTAGACCACCACCCGTTCGCCCAGCGTGAGCTGGTCTGTGCGCCCGCGTCGATTGACCCGCTCCATTTGACCCGCGCTCATCCCGTAGCGCTTGCCGATCGCGGTCAGGCTATCGCCGCCGCGCGCGGCTATCATCAGGCGTTTTTTGCCGTTCTGTCCTTCGAAGTGATCGCAGAACTCCGGGCTGCCCGCGGTAAGCACTTTGGCGTGAGCCTCGGGGATGTGGAGGACGTTGGAAAGGTCCGCGTCGCTTGGCACGAATACCTGCAGTGACATGTTGGGTTCGAGCCGCGCTTCCAGATCGAGCGAGTTCCAATCCGCGATGTCGCGCGGTGTCAGCTTGAAGGCTGTCGCCACGCCAGAAGTCGTGTCTCCAGACACCACCCGATAAAAGACCCGCTTGCGTCCCGGGTAGTCGACGGACCGCTCCGGAACGACCACCACCTCCTGTGCGCTCGTGGGTTCGCTTTCGGCGTGGTCGCGGCGCGCGGGCACGAGCAGCACGGTGCCGGGCGCGAGCGTCTCATCGGCCGCGACGCGATTGTTTTCGCGTAGCTCGCGTTCGCTGGTGCCGCGGCTTCGTGCAATCAGTTCGACCGTTTCGCCCCTTCTCACGACGTAGGCCTCGAGTCCGTCGGCCAGCGGCGCTGGCGCGGCTTGCCATTTGTGACCCGAGCCTTCCGGGACGCGGATGCGGTAGCTGCTGCGTGGCGCGCCGGGGGCGGACGGCGGGGTTCGGCCCGCCAGATACTGAGGATTGAGGCCTTGGATGCTGGCCGCCGGCACGCCAACGACGCGGGCAACGTCCGCTAGTCGCACGGCGGGCCCGACGACCACGGTGTCGAAGCGCTCCTGTGGATCCTCGGAGATCGCGTCGACGCCGAACGCGCGCCGGTTGTTCATCAGGACAGCGGTAGCCAAAATCTTCGGTACGTAGAGCGTTGTCTCCCAAGGAATGCCTGCCTCGTAGCGCGCGAGCTCCCAGAAACTATTGGAGTTGAACTTGCGAATCGCCCGAGAAAGCCCGCCGTAACCCATGTTGTACGCGGCCATCGCCAGATCCCAGCTGCCGAAGCGGCGATGCAGATCGCTGAGGTAGCGGATGGCCGCCGCCGTCGAACGCTCCGGGTCGAGCCGCTCGTCCACCCAACGGTCGACGGTAAGCCCGTAGCTCCGGCCTGCGTCAGGCATGAACTGCCACAGCCCGGCCGCTCCGACGGGTGACGCGATGGTAGGGTTGTGACTGCTCTCGATCAGGCTAAGCCAGACTAGATCTGTTGGCAGGCCCGCCCGGGCGAGCTCTGCTCGCAGGCTGGGACCGAAGCGTCCAGCCTTCTTCGCCCAAGCGCGGGCGATGGCGCGTCCGTTCGGCGTGTCGCGATAGAAGCGCAGGTAGCGCACGACCCTGTCGTCGTAGCGAAGCGGCAGGTTGGGCTTCACGAGCGAGTGAAGCCACGCGGCCTCCCCCGGCGGTGGGACCGGTCCGGCGGCTTCCCCGCTGACGGTGCCGGAGGGGAGGCCTGATGCGTTCAGCTCGGGTCCGTTCGCTGTGGGGAGTGGGAAAAAGCTGAAACCCAGCTCCACTCCTTCAAGCGGCCGAGGAAACAGCACGCGTTCGGCTTCGCTCAGGTTGCGGAGATCAGGATCGTCCTTGCCTCGCCTGAGCTCGTCATCGGTCGGGCCGAGCGCGATTCGGGAGCGGACGGCCTCGTCAGAAGTCGTTGGGGTCCGCTCGGCAGGCAAGGTCGGGGCGGGTTTGGCGGGCGGCCGACCCTTCTGCTGGGGTTCGGGCTTGCCGACCGGAACCGAAACCGTTTCCCGCTTTGGTGCATCGGGAGCCCGATTTTCGGCGGCGGCGGCAACCTTGCGGGCGCCAGCCCCGCGCGTGACGTCGGGGACGCCCTTCTGGGGCGCTGCCGGCGGAGCTCCTGAGGCTTCGGGCTTGGTCCCTGCCTGCGGCAGTGAGCCCTTGGCGGCTGGCACTTCCCGAGCGGCGGGCGCTTTGGCTGGCCGAGCGCTGGGTGCCGGGGTCTTGGCTTGAGCCGCAGCGATGCCGGGGCAAAGCAGCAGGCTCAACCAGAAAGCGTGGCGACCCGGCTTGGTTCGCATCCAAGAGGCTTAACGGAGGGGGGGCAGGGCGGTCAAATCCCCGGGGTATTTCGGCGCGCAGGGCTTCCAGCGCTGCGCGGTTCGAGCCCCTGGGCCCTAGCGCTCGTTAGAGACCGCGAGCACGAGCGGAAGGCCCGGGGTGCTGGGCAGATCGTGCTGCATCCGACGCCGCTTCACTTCCATATATGAGGCAGAAAACGGATTGGCGGGGACGAGCACCGGCAGGCAGCGCTCGACGTGGACCCCCAGCTGCCGGAGCGCGTTCAACTTCAGCGGATTGTTGGTCAAGAGCTCGACCGATTCGACCGCTAGGTAGCGCAGCATCGCCGCTGCCACATCGTAGGTTCGGGCGTCCACCGGCAGGTGAAGCAGCTCGTTGGCTTCGACCGTGTCCGCCCCGGCCTCCTGAAGCGCGTAAGCGCGCACCTTATTGGCCAGGCCGATCCCCCTACCTTCTTGGCGCAGATAGAGGAGCACGCCGGCTCCACGCCGAGCGATTTCTGCCTGAGCCCGCTCCAGCTGCTCCCGACAGTCGCATTTCAGCGAACCGAACACCTCGCTGGTCAGGCACTCGGAGTGCATGCGGACGGGGACGCTACGGCGCTCACGCACATCCCCCATGACCAGGGCACAGTGCTCGCGGCTCAAGGCCGGGTGGGCACTCTCGTCCTGCCAGGTGAAGACGTGCAGATCGAACGAGCCATGTCGGGTCGGAATCGGTGCCCGAGCCTGAAAGGCCAGCAGGGCGTCACGCTCGTGGGAACCGAACGGGGACATGAATAAACTCCCCAGAACATGGGGCCTGGGCCCGGCGCGGTCAAGGTGCTCAGCTGCCGAGCGCTACTGAGCCGGCCGCCTCGCCGGGGTTCCGGAGGCCCGACAGAGCTTCAAAATCGCCGACTCCAGCACGGCCTGCGCCGGGCGCCGGGATCCGCCCTTGAGCTCGAGATCCAGACGGGCCAAAAGCTCCGGCCAGCGTTCCAGCTCCGAGCGGGGCAGCGCTTTGACCTGCTGGCTTAGCTCACGACCCTTGAACGGGGGAGCGCCCGCTCGGACGGCAGCTTGATCGACCGACGCGCCAGCCCGTACGGCAGAGTCGAAGCGAAGCAGTTGTCGGGTCGACCAGGCCAGCACGCCCAGGAGCCGCAGTCCGCGGTCTTGCGGGTCGTACACGTCGGCGAGGGCTGACAAGGCGGCGCCCGCATCGCGGCGACCCACCGCGGAAACGAGCTCCCAGACGCTGGCCGTGCGCAGACGGACGACGCAAGTGGAGACCGCGTCTTCCGTGATTTCGGCGCCGTCGCCAACGTAGAGGCAGAGTCGCTCGACCGCGTCGGCAACCGGCGACAGTTCGGGCCCCGCGAGCTCTGCCAGGAGCTCCGCCACTTGAGCGCCCATCTTGCAGCCGCGTTCGGCAACTCGCCGCTCGATCCAGCGTGGCAGATCCTGGCGGGACAGTCCTTCGCATGCCACCAAGAAGCCGTCGTTCCGCGCCTGCACATAGAGCTTGCGGCGCTTGTCGACTCCCGCGCCGAAGAGCACCAGCACCGTCGAGGGTGAGGCGTCCTTCACGTAGTCGATCAGCTTCTCGAGCGGGTCCTTGTCGCTGGCCTTTGCCTCGGCCTTGCCGCCGGCTTTCGGCTCCCAGCGCTCCAGCCCGCGCACGAGCACGAAGCGCTTCCGAGCCATCATCGGCAGTGTCCGAGCGGCGCTGAGCACACGATCCACGTCGGCTTCGCCAGCTTGAAACTGGTCTTCGTTCAGACCGGTGACGCCGCCCTTGGCCACGGCCGCCTTCAGCGCAGCCACCACCGCGCTCGCCAAGTAGCCCTCCTCGCCAGCGACCAGGTAAACCGGGCGAAGCTCGCCCTTTTGAGCCTCGGCTATGGCCTGGTCCGGAGTCACCTGGAAGCTCCTACCACAGTGGGATTGGAACGTCGCGCCGTGACGTAGTAAAGCGGGCCGCGTGTGTTCCCAACGCGCCTTCGGCGCCGACCCGGCTGACTCGCTCGTCGCCATCGGCAATTTTGACGGCGTGCACTGCGGTCATCGCGCGGTACTCGCGCAAGCCCTCAACCTAGCCAAGGCGGCCGAGCTGCGGCCCCTGGTGCTGACATTCGACCCGCACCCCGCCGCGGTCGTTGGCCGCGGCGCGCTGCCAGCCTTGAC
>JANNWK010000860.1:0-1809 GCA_031408355.1 Myxococcales bacterium | reverse complement strand
GTTGGTGGCTATCCCTACGAGGCCGGAGCGTCTCCTGGCGACCTTTAGCGGTCAAGCCGACTCCGAGTCCGGAACAGCGGGTGCGGGCTGGGGCGGCCTTGGTTCGCGGCCGGACCCGCAGAATTTCGGCTCTCAACGCCGGCCCCAAGTGACGCGGGCGCGGCCCGGTATTCGTGCTGGTTGATCGTTGCGGCGTTCGGATCTACGAGTCCGGGCAGTGCACATCGATTTCAAGGGCAAGCGAGTTCTCGTCGCGGGCGTCGCAGACGACGTTGGGTTTGGCTTCGCTATCGCAAAACAGTTCGCGGAGTCGGGAGCTAGTGTCTGCCTGGCCACCTGGCCGCCGGCGCTGGGCATCTTCGAGACCATGCTACGCCGTGGCAAGATGGATGAGGCGCGTCGGCTCGCGGATGGTTCGCTGCTTGAGTTCGAGCGCGTCTACCCCCTGGACGCCGCCTTCGACACGCTCGCCGACGTCCCGGAGGCTATCCGCAGCAACAAGCGTTACTCGGAGCGCGGTGACTTCACGATTCAGGGTCTGGCCGAGCGCATGGTGGCCGACTTCGGCGAACGCCCGGTCGACGTCGTGATCCACTCGCTGGCCAATGGACCCGAGGTCGCCAAGCCGCTGCTCAACACGACGCGCCAAGGTTATCTGGCCGCGCTGAGCTCTAGCTCGTACTCGTTCGTTTCGCTGGTTCAGCGCTTCGCGCCGCTCGCCCGGTCGGGCGGCAGTTTCTTGTCGCTCACCTACCTGGCCAGTGAGCGGGTCATTCCGCGCTATGGCGGCGGGATGTCGTCGGCCAAGGCCGCGCTCGAGGCCGACACGCGCTACTTGGCGTTCGAAGCCGGGCGCCGCTATGGCGTGCGGGTCAACACGATCTCAGCTGGCCCCTACGCGTCCCGAGCGGCCAGCGTCACCGGCGCGATTTCGGCGATCGTCAACTTCTACGAGGCCAACTCGCCACTCCCCCAGCAGCTCACGCCGGAGAACGTCGCGCACTCGAGCCTCTTCCTTTCTAGCCCGTTCGCGAGCGCCATCACCGGCACCACGCTGTACGTGGACAACGGCTTTCACGTCATGGGCAAGGCGCTCGGACCGGGTGATCTGGACTGGGTACTCAAGGGTGGCGAAGTGCCGAAGGAGCCGTGAGCCGGATGACCCACATGATCCATTGGCACTTGTTGGCGCTCGGCGTCGTCGCGGCCTGCGCCGCGGGCTGCGATGAGTCGCCGAAGTCGGAAAGCAAACCGGCGGTCGCCCCCAACGCTGCCCCGCCGGCCGCGCCCAGCGCAGCCCTACCCGCCGAATCCGCCCCGGAAGCCCCCAAGAAAGCCAAGAAGGCGCTGGCCGACTGCCCAAAGGGGCCCGGCGTCGTCTTCGCTCAGCAGGAGCTCGAAGACGAGGTGCGGAGGAAGCTCCCGAAACCGAAGGGCGATATCACGATCGCAGATCTGAAGCGGCTGCGTTCGTTCAACACGTCGCAGCTCAAGCTGGCTGAGCTCGATGTCTGCCTGTTCTCGCACATGACCGGCTTGAAGGAGCTGTTCCTGGGCCAGGGGACGTTCGACGACCTTTCGCCGATCGCGTCTGCCACCTCGCTCGAGTCGCTGCGCGCCTCGCTCAGCCAGGTGAGCGACCTTTCGCCGCTGGCCAAGCTCAAGAAGCTGGACCGCCTCGATCTGGGCAGGACCCAGGTCAAGGACATCAGCCCGCTCGCCGAGCTCACGGAGCTCACTGAGCTTGGCCAGCGGCGAAAGGTCGCTCACCTGGCTGAGCGAGGCGCGCAGCGACTCGAGCGAGGTGGC
>JANNWK010000859.1:0-6993 GCA_031408355.1 Myxococcales bacterium | reverse complement strand
CGCGGATGAAAGCGCGGCGCTCATTCAGCCGGTCGCGTTCCCGGTCACCCTGATAGTGCCGGACGGCAGCTGGCGTCAGGCTTCGAAAATGCCGCGGCGCGAAGCTGTGCTGCGCGATCTGCCACGCGTCAGGCTCCCTCCCCTATCCGCCCGGGCGCCCGCGCTACGCCGAGAAACCAAAGACAATGGCCTGGCCACATTCGTGGCCATCGCCCACGCGCTCGGACTCCTCGAGGACCCAGCGATTGAGCAAGCCATGCTCGGCTTCTACGACATCGTGGCCCAACGCATCCTGCGCGCGCGCCAAGGCCAGGTCTCCTCGGTCGTTGAGTGCTAGCCTGAATTCTCATGTCTCGCTCCTCCCGTCGCCCGAGGTACCGCAGCTGGCCGTGGTTGCTTGCCGTGGCAAGCTCGTTGGCCTTTGTGTTGGCCGGCTGCAAGGCGCCTCCGAAGCGGGAGTCGCCGGCGCCCGTGGCTTCAACAGCGGTCATCCCGAAGAGCCACGCAAAGCCAGAGCTGACCCAACGAACGGTGCCTCAAACTCCACTTGAGCAGTTCGTGCAGCAGCAGCTGGAGGAGGGCGACGCGGCGGGCGTGCGGGTCATCGTGTACGTGGGCGCCAAGTGGTGCGAGCCGTGTCAGCGCTTTCACGAGATGCTGGTGGCGGGCGAGCTCGATGAGGCGCTGGCCGGCACGAGGTTTTTGGAGTTTGACGTGGACCGCGACCGCGACGAGCTGCGGGCTGCGGGCTACGGCTCCAAGTACATTCCACTCTTCAGCGTGCCGGATCCGGATGGTCGCGCCGGCAGCCATCGCGTCGAGGGCTCGGTGCCCTTCAAGCTTGGGATCAATGGGTACTTGGTGCCTCGCCTACTCAGGCTGCTCGAAGAGAAGCGGCCCGGCTAACCCAGGGGCGGCGAAGGCGGGGCAGTTGGCCGCGCCGCCTTCGCCCCCGCGCCAGCAGGATTTCCGCTAGCGAGCTTCCGCGGAGAGCCCCAAGAATAGCTCAAGCCCCTGCTCGATGGCCGCCAGCTCGTCTTTGGTGACGAGCCCGAAGACACGTCGAATGCGGCGCTTGTCGATCGAGCGGAGCTGGTCCACGAGCGCGTACGACGTTTTCGTGAGACCACTCTTGCCGGGCGACAGTTCCGGGTAGAGCGCCCCCACCCCGGGCGTTCCCGTTGCGGGAACGACAGCAATCAATGGGAAGCGCTGATCGGCATTGACTGCCGGATCGCTCACCGCGATGCACGGACGCAGGCCGCGCTGCTCGTGTCCAACGGTAGGATCGAGCTCGACGAGGACGACCATCCCGCGTTCGACCCTCACGTCGACTCCACCCAGCCACGGCCCTCGACCCACCGCACGGCTTTTCCTGCGGTGACGTCGACCAGTCCTTCGTCGCCCGCCGGAAGGCCCCGCCCCCATTCGGCCAGACCTGTCTCTTCCAGCTCAGCGGCATCGGGGTGTGGGCTCGTCAGCGAGCGAAGCAGGCCGTCGCGGCGGCGGCGAACCAGCTCGTGCTCCACAGCTTGCGCAATGAAGCGGCTGCGATTGCGCTCGAAACGGTCGATGCCCTCAACCAGCTCGATGGGCAGGGTCGTGCAAGCGGCGCCTCGCTCCCAGCCAGGAAAGGCCCCCATCTGTCTAACCGCGAGCGCTACGGCGCGTCACCGTAGCGGCTCTTCGGGCGTTGGACGCGGTTTTGGCTGCGGAACGCGCCGGGCGGCATGCCGGCGGCCGCGGCGAAGGCGTCGTAGAAGCGGCTCAGCGTGGCAAACCCGGAGTCTTGGGCAATATCTGCGATCTTGCGATCCGTGGTGGCCAGCAGCCGCTGAGCGTTCGAGATGCGGAGTTCGACCAGGTACTGCCCGATGCTCACGCCGCAGCATTGCTTGAAGACTTGCATCAAGTAGTTGGGGTGGCGCCCGAGGGCCTTGGCGATATCGGCCACCTGAAGTGAGGTGTCGAAGTGCTCCGCTACGTAGCGCGCGACCTTCTCCACGATCAGCAGGGCCCCCTCCGCAGCCGCCCCCACGAAAGCGGCGCCGTCCGCGTTGCCCTCGAGCGCCAGGCGCTTCAGACGCCCCTCGGCCTCCAGCGCCACCAGCTTGTGCCAGGTGCTCTTGCGGCGCTCACGGTCGCGGTGCCAGCGGGGTAGAAGCGCCTCGTCGAGCGCCTGGTCGTCGCGATCGACGATCCAATCGCCGTGCAGCAGGCGTTCGACGAACGATTTCGGTAAATCCCAGCGCAAGATCCAAGACAACGGTACGGTCATCCAGGACAGCCGGCAGGCGCGGTCGAGCTTGACGATGTGGTGGGGGATGGCGCCCCAAAACACCGATAGGCGCCGCAAGGGCAGCGTGCGCAACTTGCCGCCGCTCAGGTAGGAAGCCTCGCCCTCCCACAGAAAGTTCAACTCGAGCTCATTGTGCCGATGCGGGCGGTCCATCGGCGGCGGATGCCCGATCCACGTGTCGAAGCCGAACGGCGTGAAGGGATAGCGTCCAGCGGGGGCCGTCATCTCGAACTCATCCTAGAATGAATCCGATCCGGACGACGGGCCGCCCCATGGACGACCTGCCGCTCGAAGCTACTTTGTGCGATGAATTCGAGCGATGCAAAGCCCCAGCTACCGTGACGTCGCCAAGATGATCGACCACTCGCTGCTTCGTCCGACACTGACGACGGCTGAGCTAGAGCAGGGCTGCCAGCTGGCTGTCCGCTATGACGTCGCGAGCGTCTGCATCCTGCCGTATTACCTGGCGCGCGCTACGGAGCTCCTCAGCGGCAGCGACGTGCTCCCGAGCACCACCATCGGCTTTCCCCATGGTGGCCAGTGCACGCGCATCAAGGCGCTGGAAGCCGAGCAGGCGCTCAACGACGGTGCGCGTGAGCTCGACATGGTCGTCAACATCAGCCAAGTCCTGAGCGCTGATTTCGAGGCCGTGCGCGCCGACATTCTGGCGGTGCTTCAGCCCACGCACGCGCGCGGACAGAAGCTCAAGGTCATCTTCGAGAACTGCTACCTGAATGACGCGCAGAAGATCCGACTCTGCGAAATTTGCGGCGAGCTTTCGGTCGATTGGGTCAAGACGTCCACCGGCTACGGCAGCTCGGGCGCGACGCTCGAGGACCTCATGCTCATGCGCAAGCACTCGCCCCCGCACGTGCAGGTGAAGGCTGCCGGTGGCGTGCAGGATTTGGACATGCTGCTGAAAGTGCGGGCGACGGGCGCCACTCGTAGCGGCGCCAGCAAGACCCGCGAAATGCTGGACGAGCTCACCCGCCGTCTCGCCGAAGCCCAAGCGTAGCGGGGATTCGCTGGCGGTCCGGGTGCCGTCACAGCAATGGGTGTAGGCTGCCGAGCGTGTCGACTCGATGGGCCGCCGTCCTTTGCTTGCTTCTGGCCGCCTGCGACCAGAAGCCCACGCCCGAGCCGACGCGGGAGCCAAGCCCGCAGCCAGCTGCCGAGCTTCCTTGTCACGCGGCGGGCAAGGCCTTCATGAGCGACGTCACGTCGGGCCGATTCGAGCTGGCGTACGCGCGAACCTGCGCGGCCTACCGAGCGAGCGCCTCGCTGGCTCATTTCACCGCTGCCGCCAGGAGTCACCCCTACCTTCAACCCGGTCAAGGGGTGAGTGGCGGCTCGAAAACCTTCGGCTGCTCCGGCAGCGCCAACGTCGGCATGTGGAACGTCTACTTCGAAGGTCCCGCCAAAGCCGTGGGCGATCTCTACTTCGCAAAAGAAGGCGAGTGGTGCCTCACCGGGATCAACGCGGGTGGCATTCCCGGCCTGCCACTGCCCGTCCCCGTCCCTGCCCTTTCCGCGGGCAAGTCGAAGTAGCCGCCGTTCGGCGAGCCCCGCTTCAAGTCTGAAGAACGTTGATCCCGGCAGGCGCAGCCGGATCAATCCGAAATGCCAACTCGCCCGCGAGCACCTTCAGCAGGAGTTCGCCCAGCACGGGTCGACGCCAGCCCCCGAGTACCCCGACAGCGAGCTCACCGGGGCGGCCGTTGAGTTGCCATTCCGACAGCAGGCGAAGCTCAGCTTGATTGACGAGCAGCTCGCCAGCGATGCCTTCCTGCACGGCGACGAAGCGCCGGGCGAGACCGAGAACCGAGGTCAGACCCTCAATCAATCCTTCTTGATCCCGCTGGGGTGCCTGGACGGGCTCCGGCTTGGACTGGCCCAGCGCCACAGCTTCCAAAAGCTCACGGGCCCACGGTTGACTGCGCCCCGCCCCAAGCCCCCGGACGCCCTCGAGCGCGCGCAGGTCCTTCGGGGGCTGAAGCGAGATGGACTTGAGCGCCAGGTCGTTGGCGACCGTCGGCACGGGCTTGTCGAGGGCTTGGCCCACCCGGTCGCGCCACTTGGCGAGCTCCCGCAAGATCCCCAGCTGCTCGCCGTTCAAGCGCGAGACCGAGCCCACCCGCCGGTAGAGCTTTTCCGGATCCGGTTGGGTGAGCGCGCGCAGTGCGGCCTCCGCGCAGGCCTCCAGGGCCCAAGCCAGACGACCGCTGGCAACCAGCCCCGCGCGCAGTTCCAACGAAAGCTTCGCAAGGTGCCTGACGTCGTCGAGGGCGTACTCGATCTGCTTGTCGGATAGCTCGCGCGTCCAGTCGCTGACCTGGAGTGACTTGTCGAGCTCAACCCCGCACACGTCGAGCACGAGCGCTCCATAACCAACGCTCCCTCCGTAGCCCGCGAAGGCCGCTGCCACCTGGGTATCAAACACGTTGCGGATCGAGGCGGTGCCGACCGCCTTGGCTAAAATAGGCAGATCTTGACGGGCGTCGTGCAGCACCTTGCGCACGTTCTCCGACTCAAGGGCCGCCGCCAGGGGCGCGAGATCGACCTGATGCGGATCGATGGCCAGGTGCTCGCTGCCGAACGCTAGCTGCACCAAGCAAAGCTTCGGGTAGTAACGACCCTCGCCCTGAAACTCGCAGTCGATGCCGAGCTCGTCATGCTCGGCGAGGCGCTGAACGACCTCCAAAAAGGCAGGCTTGGACCGAATGTAGGCGGGGTGCACGGGGCGCAGCGTAGTCGCTATGAGTCCCGTGCCACGGAATACTTTGTCCGCCGTCTCCGCACCTATCCTCTCGGCGGCCGTGTTACGGGCGTTGGTGCCTCTTCGTCTCCGCCGCGCGTGCGTCGGCTTGTTTGCGGTCGCGGTCACGCTCGTCGCCGAGGCCCCGGCGAGCGCGGCGGAGGAACCGAAGCCCGAGCAGCGCCCCGCCCCGAACGAGCCGAAGGGACCTGCGCCGCCGCTCGAAGTTGGACCGAAGGGCAAGCCGCAATCGGTGGAGGTCGATCTGAAACGTCTCGGAACCGAGCTCGATCTCTACGCCGCGCAATCGAATCGCCGGCGGCTGGCCTCGGCGCTGATTGGTCTAAGTGTGGGGTCGGTGCTCGTCCCATCCGGGCTCGTCCTCCTCGGGCGCAGCGACGGTATCTCGCGCGCGCTGGTGATCGGCATGGTGGTGGGCGGCTCCGCGCAGTTGGTGTCGGTGCCGCTGCAGCTCGTCCCGACGCGCATGGACGAGATCCGCGATAAGTTCATCGAGCGTCCGGCCAACGTCGAAAGCAAAGCCACGATTCGCGCGATCGAAAAGGAGTGGCGTGAGGCTGCTGAAAGCGGTCGCCGCCGGCGCAAGCTGGCGGGAACCAGCATGCTGATCTTGGGCTCCGCCAACTTGGCTGTGGGCCTGACGCTGTTGCTCGCCCCCGAAGGTGTCTTGGCGATGTCGCGCAAAACGCAGTACATCTGGGGCGGCGTGACGATGGGCTTCGGCGTGCCCGTCATCACCATCAGTGTGCGCTTCCTGCTCGAATGGAGCCTGGAAGAGACCTCCTGGGAGGCGTATCGAACTATGAAGTCCGATGCCACCAGCTTGGGTCGACTCCGCCTGCCCCTGCCCTCCCTCGGATTCACCCCCATCCCAGGCGGCGCCGTCGGCTTCGCGCAAGTGTCGTTCTGACGCGTCAACGTGAGCCGAGCATTGAGCGGTGCGGCGGCGAAGCTGGGGCTAGTCGCTGAGCGCGCAGTTCCAGCCGCCACAGGTGTTCGCCCCCGCGCACGTGTGCTCGGAAAGTAGCAACGTGACGTCGTCGTACGAGAAGCCTTTGGCGGTGGCGAAGCCGCCGCAGTGCGGCATGACCTCAACGCTGCCGCCGCGCGCGTCGCACAACGCCGTGAACTGCTCCTCCGTCATCACGCCGACGTTCTCGCTCGCCGTGATGTGCGGCGCCGCGGCTGCTGCGCCGCCCGCGGCTGCTGCGCCGCCCGCGCCCGCCGCCTCCGCGTCCTCTTTCGAAGAGCAGGCAACCGTTGCCAGGCAAAGCAGACCGGCCAGCGCGGCACCGCGCAGGTGCTCACTGGGCCAAGGGGTCGTGGCGGTGGTGCAGCGGGGCGTTGTCATCGGGTTCCACGAGCGTAGCTTGTCCTTTGCGTGATGGTCAATCGCGAGCTGGTCGTTACCAATCCTCGCCGAGCAGGCGCTGAGCACGGGCAAGGTCGAGCCAAGCGTTGTAAGTTGGGTGCATGAGTCGAGGCCCCCGAGAGCTGCCGCGCGACGCTCTGGGGCTCGGCCTACGCATCCCGCACTACGCCCACCTGTTCGAGCACTGGCCTGCGGTCGGCTACTTCGAGCTCATCAGTGAGAACTTCCTGGGTGACGCCGGGCCGCCGCGGCGTCACCTCGATCGGGTACGCGAGCGCTACCCGATCGTCTTACACGGCGTCGGGCTGAACCTGCTCGGGCACGCGCCGCTCGACGCGGCGTATCTGGACAAGCTGTGCTGGCTCGCTGACTACGTTGATGCACCGTTCGTCACGGATCATCTTTGTTGGACCGGCGCGCAGGGGCTCAGTCACCATGATTTACTGCCAACGCCGTACGTGAGCGACCTGATCGGCATTGCGGCCGAGCGGGCGGCTGCCGTGCAACGTCAATTGGGGCGCCCCTTTGGGCTTGAGAACTTGTCGA
>JANNWK010000858.1:0-11181 GCA_031408355.1 Myxococcales bacterium | reverse complement strand
CGCCGCTGCTGGCGTCCAGCGTGAGCCCGGGGGGCAGCGACGAAGCCAAATAGCTCAGGGGATCAGCGTCCGGATCGCTGCCTTGCAGAGCGAGCACCAGCGGCGCACCGAGCGTCGCGACGCCCGGTGAGGGTTGCGCGAGGAGCGGCGGTAGGTTGTCGCCCATGCCCACTTCCCAGGCGAACTGCGTGCTGACGGTTTGCACGCCGTCTGAGGCGCTGACCTCGACCAGCGCACGGCCGACGGTCGTCGGCACGCCGCTGATCACGCCCGTGGCAAGGTTCAGAACCAGACCCGCCGGCAAGTTTGTCGCGCCGAAGTTGAGCGGGTTGCCGCTCGGGCTCGTGGCTGACAGCGCCAGACTGGCACCGTCGCCGGCCAACGTTAGCTGATCTGGCACGGCCGCCAGGGGCAAGATCGCGCTCGAGCCGATGCGCAAGGTGCGAGCGAGCGAAGGCACGCCGTCCTGGTTCATGGCAAACAGCATGTACAGGCCCGGCAGAGCCCAACCGGGGTTGGTGGGGACCTGCAGCGCGTAGCTCCCTGGCGCCGTTTCGCTGAAAGCGAGCGATAGTCGCCGTTGGTCATTGTTGAGCGCGTGGGTCGTCGACGACAAGCGCACCAATGAAAAAGCGCTGACCGGGCCGCTCGTTTCGACGTCGATCAGCGCGCCGTGCACGGCCTGCTCTGGGGCGTCTAGAATCACCGGGCGCGTCGCCAGGCTGCCGTCCGCGTTGAACAGGTAGGGCGGGCTCAGGATCTGAAGGTCAGGGTGGTTGGCGGCGCAGCCCGTGCCACACAGGCCGCCGCCGGCGGAGAGCACGCGACCGTCCGGCAGCAGCAGCGCGATGCTGTGGTAGTTGCGCGGCGCCGCCATAGCCGGCAGTACCGTGAAGGTCTCGGTGAGCGGGTCGAAGAGCTCCGGGGCGAGCACCGAGTTGCTGTCCGAGAAGCCGACCGCAACCGTGGCGCCGCCGATGATCACCACCTGCCCGTTGGGCAGAGGTACGGAGTTGTGGAACGCGCGCCGGTAGGCCATCGCTGGCAGCTTGCGTACGCTGACGCTGGCCCCGAGCTCCATCACATAAGCGTTGCCGTTCGAGGTGATACCGTCGTAGCCGGCTGCGCCGCCGACCTTGAGCACCTTGCCGGTGTCGAACATCACCGCGTTGCCATTGATGCTGAACTCGTCGTCGCCCCGGCGGCCGATGGGCGTGACGCTGCCGTTGCCGCTGGTGTTGACCCAGTGCATCTGGAAGCCGGGGCCGGCGTGAAACACCCGGCCATTGCCGGCGGGGAGCAGCCACAAATGGCTGTCCATGCCGAAGTTGCGCGTGCTGTCGAGCGAGAGGAACGGGTCGATGCGCACGCTTGGCAGCAAGCGCCACTGGTCGTTCGACGTCCAGACCTCGCCATGCTTGTTGCCGACGCCGCCCGCCCAAGAGCCGCCGAGCGTGAAGACAGAACCGTCTTGCAGCGGCGTCGTGCCCTGGTAGGCACGCGCGATGTTCATGTTGGCGGCGCGCGTCCAGGTCGACGTCGCCGGATCGAAGATGCTGGTCGTGCCCGCGCTCAGGCCGCCGTTCACGAAGATGCGGCCGTCAGGGAGATTCGCCGTGCCGGGACAGAACATGTCGTGCCCGGTCTCGCTGACGAGTCGCTCGGTGGCGACGCCCGTCGCTGGATCGTACAACACCGAGTAGGTGCGCCCGAGATTGCTACCGAAGCTGAAACGGTTCTCCGCCGACCAGAGCAGCACCGTTCCGTCGGGCAGGTTCGCCGCCGACACCGGCACGATGGGCAGCGTGACCAGGCTGGACCATTGCGCGAGGTTGGCCTGCGCGACGCTGAGGGCGGCTTGCTGCTCAGCGACGCTCGGGTCGCTGTCGTCCGGGTCACGGGACGCGCAGGCCACTGCCACGAGGCCGGTAAGGAGTAGGGGTATCGCGGTAAGGCGGGTGGTGCAGCTCATCTTGGGGGTAGGGCAGGGTGAAATTGCCCAATTTGCCCATCGAACTAGCCGTTCCGCGGGCCGCCTGCAGTAGCAAACCGACATCTCCACACTTTTGACTACGTCATATCTCGAGGGTGACGGCCAGACGGCCGTACGCCACGAGGCCTCGATTCAATGGTGAAACACGCTCAGCGCCGCCGTCAGATCGGTGAAACCCAATTTCTTGTGATCGGGGAGGGGCGTGCGACCATTACTGGTCGATGGTCCCCAGATCTGAGCGACGCCTCTCCGCGAGCGTGCACAAGCTGCTCAGGGTGGGCGTCGCCTTTGGCGTAGGGGCGAGCTTCGGCTGCTCGGACGACGCGGCGCCGCCGACCACGGGCCTGATGCCGCCGAGCAGCGGCTCCGCCGGCTCGGCCGGCGCTGCTGTGAGCGCGGCGGCGGCGGGCCAGGGCGGGCAGGCGGGGTCGATGTCCCAGCCTGCCGGTACGAGTGGGGACGCGGGCCAGACGGGCGGAGCGGCCAGCGGCGCTGGAGGCGAGCCGAGCACCGGCGTGGTCACGAACGGCATCCTGCACCCGGGCATCATGACGACGCCGTCCGTCCTCACGTTCATCAAGGCGCAGGTCGACGCCGGTCGGGAGCCTTGGCTGGGTCAACTTCGACGCATGCAGGCGCTCGTGGAGCGACCGGACCGGAAGCTGCACAACCCGGCCCGCGACAACGACGTGGGCGGCGGCGCGCTCATCTATTGCGGCGGCTACAACAGAAACGCGACCGATACGGCCAAGGTGCTGGCGTGCGACTGGCCGGTGGCGGACGGCATCGACGCCTACACGCTCGCGCTGCTGGCGTACTTGACCGGTGAACCCGAGTACGGACTCCGCGCGCTCGAGTACCTCGAGGCCTGGACCAACCCAAAGAACTTTCTCGGCTTCGATCCTGCGGGCTCGAACGCACCGCTGCAGCATGGTTGGACGGTCCCGTGGTACGCGAACGCGGCCGAGCTGCTCCGCTACACCTACGCCGGTTGGAAGCCCGAACACAGCCAGGCCATGGCCGCGTTCCTGGATCGAATGCTGCCCTTGGTCGAGAAGGACAACGTGGGGGCTCCCAACAACTGGCTGCACTCGCGGATTGAGGCTCAGTTTGCGGCGGCCATCTTCCTGAGCGACGAGGCCATGCTCCAGAACGCGATCGCCCGCTTTCAGACGCACACGCCCTCCTACGTTTACATCGACGCGGACGCCGGCGTGCCGGTGATGCCGAAAAGCTCGCAGATCGCCCAGCGCGGCGCGGCCGTCTGGAGCACTCCCAAGTTTGTCGCAGGCATGACCATGGAAACGTGTCGTGACCTCAACCACCAGGAGCTAGGCATGCGCTCCATCTTCAACAGCCTGGCGATGGCTGTAAGCCAGGGCCGGGACGTGTTCGCTGGCACCGACATTCGCGAACGCCTGGCAACCTTCCTCGAGGTGATGCCGGTATGGACCCAGTCGCGCCAAGATCACCCGGACGGTATCTGTAACGCTCCGGTCGTGCTCGAGCCCCCGTCCGGCTACCTGCGCGACAAGACCGCTCGCTTCCCTTACGAAATTGGCGTCGCGCTGGTGTCCAGCCCCGAGCGCCCGCTCCTAGAAGCTCAGCGCGATCTCGAGCTGGGCGCGACCACGGGCGCTAGCCGATGGGTCACGACCTGGGAGGCCTTGACGCATGCGGCCAGTCCCGTGCAATGAGTGCGCGCGCCCGAAACTGAAGCTCGGTGGCGTGGCCTGCCCAACTTGGCGGTGGCCGCAAGACGTGTAGGCTGCCTTGGTGCACCAAGGCCCGAGGCTCTCCAAGTCCCGCTTCATGGACGGTCGGCAGTGCCACAAGCTGCTTTGGTGGAAGACGCACGAGCCCAAGGCGCCCGAGCTTGATTGGGCGGGAATTGTACGCAACTGGCCAATTCCACGACCGACGAGCACGCATGCTTTCCGCAGGAATGTGGTCCCCGGTCCACCTGGTGTCCTTGTTTGTCCGAGGGGTCTTGCGCTTTCTGGCGCCAAGGCGAATCCTTCTGGTGGAGGCACCCGTGGCCAGCGTTTTAGACCTAGCGAAATACATCCTGGAGCAGCGGGGTCAGATGACCACGAAGAAGCTCCAGAAGCTGGTGTACTACTCGCAGGCTTGGTCACTCGTCTGGTCGAACGAACCGCTATTTGCCGATCGAGTACGGGCGTGGCGGGAAGGGCCGGTGGTTGGGACGCTCTATCACGAGCATCGGGGCGCGATGATGATCGCGGCCGCTGGCTTTGCCCCCGGTGACTCGGCGAAGCTGACCGAGGCTCAGCGGCGCACTATAGATGCCGTTCTAGGGTTTTACGGCCACCGCGATGCCGACGACTTGAGCAAGATGACCCACGACGAGCAGCCATGGTTAGCGGCTCGCGTTGGTCTGGGCGACGACGATCGCGGTGACGTGGAAATCACCCGGGATGCCATGCGATCCTACTACGCGACGCTCGCTGACTCGCCGTCTGGACCGGCGTCGCCGGCGTTACTCTCGCGCATCCGCCAGGGGATCGACGAGGCGCAAGCCGGCCAGGTGGTGTCTAGGGGCTCTTTCGCCGAGTACCTAGAAGACTGAAAGACAGCGCAAGGGGTGCAGTACGTCATCCGGTTTACGGTGAGCGCGGACGCCCAACTCCGGGCGCTCGAAGCTGACGCTGGTCTAGCCACGAAGCTGAAGGCCGTTCGTAAAACGCTCGCGCTAATGGAGGCGAACCTTCGCCATCCGGGCCTAAATACACACGAATTCCATTCATTGAGCGGACCAAACGGGGAAAAGGTTTTCGAGGCCTATGCGCAGAACAAGACGCCTGGGGCTCACCGCGTTTTCTTCTGCTATCCGAACGAAAAGACGCGGCCGGGGATCTGCAACCTGGCTTCAGGCTTCGCGTGCATCCTGGTCATCACGATCAGCTCGCACCCGTAAGCTCGGGAAGCGCCGGTT
The DNA here is from genome assembly GCA_031408355.1 of Myxococcales bacterium. Classification (GTDB taxonomy): domain Bacteria; phylum Myxococcota_A; class Polyangia; order Polyangiales; family Polyangiaceae; genus PMG-095. The sequence continues at coordinate 6,232 of JANNWK010000858.1, read as the reverse complement.
GGTTGCCGGTTGATTGCCGGCCTGACGGCGGAATGAAACTGAAGCAGTACCCGCGCGCACGTGTACCACCCAGCCTTCAACGGCAGCTTCAGCCTTAAGGCGGTGTTGCCGGCGCTCGCGCGTGGCATGAGCTACGACGACCTGGAGATTCAAGATGGGGGGACGGCCTCGGCCGCGCTCGAAGGCTTGCTGCTGGGCGGAGCCGACCTGTCCGCGAGCGTAAAGCAAGCCCTGCGGAAGAAGCTGCTGCAGTACTGCGAGCGCGATACGCTGGCGATGGTGCGGCTGTATGAAGAGCTGAAGTCGCTGGCCGCGAGTGCGCCCTAGAACCAGTCATGACTGCGATTCTCGCGTCGAGCATCAGTTCACTTTTCCAGGCCTGAGCGGCCTTTGGTCGGGGCTCTAAACGGAAAGTGCGCCGGACCGTACTCATTGGTTGGCTGCCGTTCACGCGGCCTCAACCCGTTGCAAGAAGCGGTCATGACTGCCCCTACACACACCTACCCGACACGGAGGATCCCCGCCGGCCTGCTGGTCTCGCTCTGCGGCGTTGGTTTGCTCGGTTGCACCGGGGAAATCGACGGGGCCAATGGCTCGGGGCCCACGGGCACAGGCCCGCTGGGAGTTGCTGGTAGCGGCACGGAGCTTACGGGTGGAGCGAGTTGTGCGACTCCCGCCGTGCAGGCTTCGCCGCTCCGGCGTTTGACGCGACAGGAATACAACAACACCGTTCGCGATCTGTTGGGCGACGCCACGCGGCCCGCCGATCGCTTCGTGTCGGAGGCGGCCCAAAGCGGTTTCAGCAACGGAGCTGCGAGCGCGCTGCTCAGTCCGTCCGTCGTGGAAGATTTCGAGAGCGCGGCGGCCTCGCTCGCCAGGGCAGCGACGAGCAACCTGCCCGGACTCCTGGGCTGCGATCCTGCGGTGATGGGCGAGGACGCCTGCGCCGAAGACTTCATTCAGCGCTTCGGCGCGCGCGCTTTCCGCCGCCCGCTGGCTGCAGATGAGCTCACGGACTATCGGGCCCTGTACGCGAACAACAAGCTTGAGCTCGGCTTGGGTCCAGCCCTTGAGCTTGTCTTGAGGGCCGTGCTGCAGTCCCCGTTGTTCTTGTATCGCATTGAACTGGGTCTTGCGGCGCCCAACAAGGCTGGGGCGCTCAGGCTCTCAGCCTACGAAACGGCCACGCGCCTCGCCTACCTCATCACCGGCAGCATGCCGGACGAGGCCTTGTTTCAAGCTGCTGCGGCGAATCAGCTCGTTGAAGCGAAAGACCTGCGGGCGCAGGCCGAGCGGCTGCTGGCTACTGAACACGGCGCGCATGCCCTTTCCGATTTCTATGCGCAATGGGGCCAGCTCGCGAACGTGCCGAACCTGCACAAGAACGACGCGCGCTTTACGCCCGGTGTGGGGCGCCTGCTGCTGGAGGAGACCACCCGCTTCGTGGACGAGACGCTGCGTCATGGGGACGGGCGGCTTGAGACACTCTTCACGAGTCCGGTCAGCTACCTCAACAGTGAGTTAGCCGCCTACTATGGCGTCACGGGCCCCAGCGGCGCCGCCTTCGAGCGCTTCGAATTCCCACCGGGTCAGCGGACAGGGCTGCTGACGCAGGCCAGCTTCATGGCGACCTTCGCCCACGAAGCCCAGCCGTCGCCGGTCTTGCGCGGCAAGTTCATTATGGAACAGGTGCTGTGCTCGCCCTTGCCAGCGCCGCCCGCCAACGCCAACGCCACCTTGCCAGCGGCGGATCCCAGCAAGACAGCCCGCCAGCAGCTCACGGAGCTCACCAGCGTGGCCCCTTGCGTGAGCTGTCACGGGCTCCTCAACCCTCCCGGCTTCGCGTTCGAGCACTTCGACGCTCTCGGCCGCTACCGCGAGCGCGATGGCTCCCGGGACATTGATACGAGCGGCGACCTATTGGGTCCGGGCGATCTCAGCGGACATTTCGAGAATCACGAGGATCTCTTGCGCCTTCTCTCAGCCAGCGAAACGGTGCGAGCGTGCGTGGTGGGCAAGTGGTTCACCTACACGCATGGCCGTGGCGAGGGCGCGACGGACGCTTGTTCACTTCAACAGATGAACGAGGTCTTTGCCAAAAGCGACGGTAACGTCCGGGAGCTTTTGCTGAGCGTGGTTCAGACCCCAGCTTTTCTGTATCGCTCCGATCCGAAGGGAGCTCAGCCATGAAGCGACTCGATCGACGAACGGTGCTGCGCGGGGCTTCCGGCCTCGCTCTCGGCCTGCCTTTCCTCGAAGCCATGCGGTCCTCAGGCACCGCCCGGGCTGCCGACACGGTCGCGCCGAAGCGCGTGGTCGTTTGGTACAACGGCATCGGCACGGTGCTCGGCAAGTGGCTGCCCACCGGCACTGGAGCCAATTACACCACCAGCGAGATCTTGGCGCCGCTCGACACGCCCAGCCTGAGGCCCCGGCTCGCTATCGTGTCGGGGATCCAGTCGGGTGCCGGCAAGAAGCTGGCCGGCAACGGGCACTCGGTCGGCATGACGACGCTGCTCACCGGGCGACCCTTTACGGACATTAAGCAGACCCAGTTCGGTGACGTGGGTTGGGGCGGCGGCATCAGCATCGATCAGCTGCTCGCGCAGCGTTTGGCCCTGCCCGGTCAACTCGCCTCCATCGAGGCCGGGATCCTGACCCGGAGCGGGGGAGCCAGCGCCTACATGAGCTATTCCGGTCCCGGGCAAGCGGGCATCGTCGCGGCGGAGCCCGATCCGCGCAAGGTCTTCGGTCGCATCTTCGCGAACGCCCCGAGCGGCGCGAGCGCCGCCGCTATTGAGCAGGCTGCGCGGCTCCGCGGCAGCGTCCTCGACACGGTGCAGCGCGACTTTGCCCGCATGTCGGGCAAGCTTGGCGCCGAGGATCAAGCTCGCCTCGATAAACACCTGGCTTTGATTCGCGACCTTGAAGAGCGCGTTCAAGTGGGCGCGTCCTGCCAGATCCCCGCGGCGCCTGCGTTTGCAGACGACGAGATCAAGTCCAATGCCAGCATCCCAGCGATCGGGCGGGCGCAGATGGACTTGGTGGCCACGGCCCTGGCTTGCGATGCGACTCGCGTCGCTACCTTGCAGTGGGCGGGCGGCGAATCGCGCTTCGACTTCAAGGACATCATCCCCAGCGCTCCCTGGGACAAGCTCACCTGCCCAAGCGGGGTCGACTCGTGCAGCGACGGGGACGCCAACTCCGCGCACCACGTGATGTCGCACATTCTGCCCGGGACCGCCGGTGGCGTGCCCGAGAACATGAGCGAGGCCCAGTCGACCGCGCTCTTGTGTCTGACGGCCGTCTACAAGTGGTACTCAGAGCAGCTGGCCTACTTCGCCCAGCGACTCGCCGACACCCCGGACGTGGACGGTCGCAGCGTGCTCGACAACACCATCATCATCAGCGTCACCGAGGTCGCGGAGGGGCCGACCCACTCGTTCGACGACATGGCGTTCTTGTTGCTCGGCGGTACCGGCGCCATCCGGCCCGGCCATTTCGCGCTCCGGAATGAGCAAACGACGAACAATCTGTTCCTGACCGTCGCACAAGCCTCCGGGCTCTCCGACATCACGGAATTCGGCGACCCGGAGTTCTCGAGCGGCAGTATCTCGGCCCTACGGGTCTAGCCAGGTCCGAACGCCCGTTGTGGGCCGAAACGCTCGCCTTCGGCGCGCTCGCGCTCGCCAGCCGCCGTGCGAGGCATGGTCTCGACTGGTTCCCTTCAGTCGCAGACGGTGCCGTACGGTACCACCTCCACCGTGCAGTTGGCGGGGGAGGCATTCGGATCGTCGGTGATGAACCAGAAATCGTAGTCGCTGAGGGTCGAAGATTCGACGATGATACGACAGCTGTCCCCGACGCCGAGGGGCTCGTTGCAAATGGCGTGAGGGTCTGCCGACGAGGCCGCGGCGGCGTCTGCGACGCGCCAAGCCCCGGTGGTTGTCACTCTCAACCTCAAGCCCTGGGTAAGGATTGGAGGGAACAAGACGGCTGCCAGGTACCCTCTACCATCCTCGCAGGGGCCCGCATCCTTCGCGTGAGGCAGGCGGATGGTGTTGCCCTTCTCGACAGACCAGCCCACGTAGTGGCCCGAGGAACAATACGCCTTGTCCTTCCCGCCACAATCACGCGCGCAATTGATCCACACTTCGTCCTCTGGGCAAGGCGGAGCATCCGGAGGCGTTACGCAGGCTCCCGCTTCGCAAGTCCCCTCGCACTGCTCGACTATCGGGGCGTCAATATTGTCCGCATCGCCTGGCGAAGCGTGGCCTCGTCACAATAGGCCGCGCCGGGCATCCTCCCCGCGCACTCCGGGAACTCGGGCGTACAAAGGCCGACGTCGGGTCCGGGCCGAGAGTCACTTGTGTCCGGCTCCGTTCCCCATAACTTCTTGACATCATAGATAACATTCGTATGCTCATCTGTATGCGAACGACGTTGATCCTCGACGATCTTCTGCTCCGGACCGCCAAGGAGGCCGCCGCGAAGGCTGGCTGCACCGTGAGCGACATCGTCAACCAGGCGCTCGGTGAATCGTTGGCGGCTCGCGCAGCGGTGAAGCCGCGCTTCGAAATGATCACCTACGGCAGCTCCGGTCGGTCAGAGCACGAGCCGGCAGACTTTGCCGCGGCGCTCGAGGCGGACGACATCGTGGCGCGCGGGTGATCCTATGCGCATGCCAGACGTCAATATTCTGATCTATGCGCATCGTGCGGACGAGGTCGTCCACGCACCCTACAAGGCCTGGCTGGAGCAGGCTCTTGCCGGAGCGGAGCCCCTGGCGCTGAGCGTGCTTTCTGCGGTGGGGTTCGTCAGGATCGTGACGAATGCGCGCATCTACTCGAATCCGACACCGCTCGGAACGGCCCTGGCCGCCATTGAGGCGATAGCGGCCCATCCGAACTGCCGAGTAGTCGGCACTGATGCGAGCCACCTGGCGCGCTTCGTGGATGTCGCGCGCGTGTCGGCGGCCGTCGGCAAGTTGGTCGCCGACGCGCAGCACGCTGCCGTCGCCATCGCGAGCGCCGCGACGTGGGTCACACGGGACGCGGACTTCAAGCGCTTCGAAGTCGCAGGGCTCCGTTGGGAGCACCTGGTGCTGGGCTGACGGCGAGCCAGGCTCACGGACAGGCGAGCGGGACGCCGGGGACGAAGACGGGCAGCTGCGCGGGGCTGGCAGCCATGAGTGTCCCAGGATGCGCCACGTGAGCGGCAGTCGTTACGGAATCGGCTGCGGTGGTTCCGGAGGTTTCGTCGAACTTGTAGTAGGCGACCAGGCCGGGCTCGTTGCCGACCAGCGTCTTCTTCATCGTAAGGGTTAGCTCTGCGGCGGTTCGCGCCACGTTCCAAACGCGGAATTCGTCCATGGAACCGTTGAAGTAGTTGGCCGGGTAGGAGCCGATGATGAGCGGGGACTTCTCGGTCATCAGCGTCTTCTGAGCCTCGGAAGAGGTCTTGGTCGACTTTTCGACGCCGTTGACGAAGCCGCGCACTGTCGTGCCGTCCCAGGTCATGGCGAAGTGGATCCACTGGTCCATGTTCGCGTCGAGACCTGTCGGTTGGTCGTCGTTGTCGAAGATGGCGTTCGTGAAGGGGTCGATGGTCCCCAGTACTCCGCCGAAGTCGAGACCAAAGCCGCAGGCCTGGCGGCAGCCGCTGCCGTAGAAGAACAGCGAGTTCTTGTCGCCCGCCCAACTCGAGGTCAGCACGAAGGCCCAGAATTCAATCGTGCGAGTGGTGTTGCCGATCGGCAGATCGCTACTGGCCCCGAAGTCGACCTCCACGCGGGCCTGTGCCTCATCGTTGCCGTCTCCGGTATTCTTGGCGAACGAGACCGCGTTGCCGTCGCAGCTCACCGCGCCGCCCGAGCCTCCGGCCCCGCCCGAGCCCCCACCGATGCCCCCCACGCCTCCGGAGCCGGCGTTGGGGCCGCCCCCGCTACCGCCGAGCCCCACTTGACCTCCCGTGGAAGGAACCCCGCCCTGCCCTGCGCCTGCGGAGCCGGCGTTGCCCGGGCTGCCGGAAAGCCCCGCCGAGCCGGCCGCCGGCCCCGGGCTCGACGCATCGCTGGAACAACCGGCCAAGCTGACGCCCGCAAGCAGGCCGGTGAGTGAGGCTACCCCTGTGGAACGGATCATGAGCATCGATGTGACCCGACGTCGTTCCCTGGTGAAGGTTATCTTGGAGGTGGCAGCGTAGGGGGCGCCAGGTCGGGCGGAGCGGCCAC
>JANNWK010000857.1:0-4628 GCA_031408355.1 Myxococcales bacterium | reverse complement strand
GGCTGACCGCCGCTGGGCTGACCGCCGCTACCACCGGGGCCAGCACCGCCTCCCTGCGCGGCCTCGCCGCTCGCGCCAGCGCTTTCGCCACCTGCCCTGGCGGTCGTCGCGCCACTCGCGCCCAGCTGGCGGCCCGCCGGTGTGGCTACGCCTGCGCCTCCCGTGGCCGCAACCAAAGCGGCGCGCTCAGCCGGCGCGGAACCGCCACACGCAAGGCACAGCACCAACCCCAACGAGGTCGGGAATAGCTTCCGCCGCATTCATATCTCCAGGCCCGACAAAGGGCCCGCACTGGTTTCGGGGTTCCCGAACGACTCGACGTCGACGCCCATGGCGTGAGCGATGCTAACCAGCAGGTGCCCGTGGGGCATAGAACCGAAGTTCACGTAGCGACCGGTTTTGAAGTGCCATTTGCCGCCGGCAAGGATCAGCGGGAGGTCGATCTTGCGGTGCGCGTTGCCGTCGCTGAGCGGGTTGCCGAAAAAGATCAAGGTGTTGTCGAACAGGGTGCCGCCGCCCGGCTCCGGTATCGCCTTGAGCTTGTCGATCAGCCGAGCGTGCTGCTGACTGTACCAGGTACCGATCTGAATCAACGCTTCCGTTGCTCCCGGATCGTGTGACAGCAGGTGATGGTTGTTGCCGAAGTCGCCCAACCAAGGGAAGGTTTGGGTGCTGGTGGGGCCCGACCAGACCAACGTTCCGATGCGCGTGGCGTCGCAGGCCAGCGCGGCCACCATGAGATCGGTCTGAAGCTCCGCCATCTCCTGGTAGTTGGCCATGCTGCGGAAGTCGAGCTGCTCGCTGCCCAGGTTGGGGCCAGCGCACGCCGTTTTGCCTTGGGTGAAGCGACGCTCCAGTTCGGCTATCGACTCCGTGTGGCGGTCGAGCAGCGCCTGGTCCTCCACGCCCAACTCGCCCCGCAGCTGGGTCAGGTCGTTCTTGACGCCATTGAAGATGCTTTGGCGCTTGGTGCCAAGCCGGAGCGCTGCCGCCTCGTCGGGGGCGCCGAAGATGCGATCAAAGGCCGCGTAGGGGCTGGGCTCGTTGGGTACTGGCTCGTAGGGACCGCGAAACAGCAGCTCGCGCGTGTAGAAGTCATCTCCCCCGAACGGGACGATGCCCAGCTCGAGCGTGCCGAAGCGTGTCATGTCGTTGCGCTCACGCGCCAGGAACTGGTCGAGCGTGATGCCAGGACTCAGGCGAAACCTGTCGAGATCCGCCGTGACGTTGGAGAGCAGCTGCGGGTGGCCAGAGTGAGGCGGGGCAGGTTCCGGCTCCAGATTGAGCCCCGAGAGCACGAGCAGATCCTGCTTGTGGGCCTCAAGCGGCGCCAGGATACGCTTGAACGTGAAGTTCGATTCCGTGCCCTGCGGCTTCCACTCGCTGTGAATGGTGCCGTTGTCCACGAAGCAAAAGAGAAAGCGCTTGGGCGCGGCGGCGGCCTGAGCGCGACTGTTCAGGATCGGCAAGAAGGGCCAAAGCGCGGCGGCGGCTCCCGCGCCAAGCAGCGCGCGGCGCCCCACCTGTGGCACCCCGATGCGACAGGGATGGCGGACGGGTCCGATCTTCTGCCTTGAGCTCATGGCGCACCTTGGGACGTCTTGAAGCGAAACGCGTCGCTCTGGACAATGGCGAAAATAAGCTGGCGCACGTCGCCGGCTTGGCTAAAGGCCGCTTGCACGCGCTGCTGGCTACAGGCGTCCGCTGGGGTCTCTTCGCGGCGCAGGGCATAACGCAGCCATTGCGTGGCCATGCAGTCGCGCACTTGCTTGGACGTCGCGAAGCGCTGCGTGAGTTCGACGGCGCCTTCGAAGGGCCCATCCATGTCTTCGCTCGAGACCAGCGTCCCCGTCGTGTCGATCGGCAGGTTGCCTTCGAGGCTGCGATACATGCCCATGCCGTCGTAGCGCTCGAACGCGAAGCCCAAGGGATCGATCAGCGCGTGACAGCTGGCGCAAGCCGCAGCCGCTCGATGCTGCTCAAAGCGCTCGCGAGTGGTGGCGTCGGGGCTTAGCACCGGCGGCGTGTCGTTCACCGCCGGCGGTGGATCCGGAAGCGGCGTGCACATCACGCGCTCACGAAGGAAAGCGCCCCGCTTGACCGGCGAAGATTGGTCGGAGTGCGCGTGCACGGCCAACACGCTGGGGTGCGTGAGGAGTCCGCTGCGCACGAGCGGGTCCATGGCTGTGAACGCTTCCCCGGGCGCGAGGCCATACAGGGGAGCCAGCGCAGCACTCGGCAGCGCCAGGTTAGAGGTCAGCAGGGTCGCCAGGCGCGCGTCACCCTGACGGACGACCGAGTCCACGAAGCTCGCCGTCTCGGTCCACATGGCGGCGCGGACCTCGCTGCTGTAGCTCGGGAAGACCAGCGGGTCTTTCTCCGTGATGCTCAGCTTTTCGATGTCGAGCCACTGGTTGAAGAACTCGACGACGCCGTCGCGCCCTTTCGGGTCGAGCAGCATGCGTTCGGCTTGTGCAGCGATACCGGCGGGCGTATCGAGCTCGCCGCTATAGGCGGCGTCGAGCAGCGCGGTGTCCGGAATGCTGTGCCAGACGAAAGCAGCCAGGCGATCCGCAATGCTGAGCCCCGTGAGCGGAGCGGCGCCGCCCGTGGCGGGACCCGCCACCGGCGCGCCCGCAGTGCGCTCCACGTGATAGATGAAATGCGGGGACTGCAGGATGCGCTCCATCACGACCTGCACCCCGAAGGCGAAGCCCCCGTTGCCCTCGCCCCAGGCGTAGAGCGTTGCCAGCTCGTCGAGCTCGCTTGCGGACGGCGTGCGCCGATAGGCCTTGCGCGCCAGCTCAGCGGAGAACTGGCGAGCGCACACGGCGTCGCCCTGCGCCACCGTGCACGGAACCAGGCTGTCCAGGCGCGTGATGGCCTCGGCCGCTAACGCTTCGGACGCCAACAGCAGCTTCTCTACCCCCAGCAGCGACAGCGGATCGGTGCGGTTGCTGGCGAAACCGGCGGCAGGCAGGTCCGGCGGGAAGGTCTGGCCCAGCTGCAGCGGGCTGCCCAGGAGAGCGCTGACGGCGTGATCGTACTCAGCGTGGGTGAGGCGGCGTAGCGGTGTGGGCGCCACGGCAACGCCTCCCTCGCAGGGGTCGGCGGTTCCGCTCAGGCCACCGGACCCTGACGACGAGCCCGCGGCTCCGGGCATCGGGCCACCCGCCGGTGCCCCCGGGGCGGCAACCTGAGATTCACATCCGCCCAGCAGGCTGACCCAGAGCAGCCCTGCGCCTCCGCATGCGCGGATAGGCGAGATAGACCGAAGCACCGGCTCAGCACGACAGGCTGCGTTGGCGATACCCACTGTCTAACATGGATGTCCGCCCAGCCACCACTCCATCCCCGAGTCTACGGGTTGGCACGGGGCCGAATCCCCTCTTTGGCATGGCTCGAATCTACGGGTGGGGATAGCGGCACGAGACCGCTCTTTTGTGAGCCGCGCAGAGTTCTACCGGGAACGCCCCTACTAGGACGAGGCACGCGCTCAATTACTCTCCTCAGCCTCGCTGGAAGAAGTCGACGACCATGCGATACGAGAGCAGTGCGAGCGCGGGATCGTAGCGGGGGCCCTCGTCGCGCAGGAAGGCATGGGCGGCGTTGAATTCGTGCCACGTGAAGCGTCGATTCGCTTCCAGCAAGCGCGCCTGGATCTTGGCTCGACCCTCGTCGGGAATGTGTGGATCTTGCCGACCCCACACCATCAGGATTTCGCCGTTGATAGCGTCGGCACGCGCCAAGGAATCGTCCCCGCCAAGGCCAAGCGATCCTTTGTGGAGATCGGTCGCATAGAAACAAGCCGTCTTCGACACCCGCGCATCGAACGCACAGCGAAAGGCCAAGTGCCCACCAATGCACACGCCCATCGCGCACAGCCTGCCGTCGCAGTCGTCGCGCGTGCTCAGGTGATCGAGTACCGCGCGCGCGTCGTCGTCGTAGGCGGCCACTGTCTTGGCGACCTTGTGGCGATTGCCAGCGTCAGCTCCCGCCGCGTCGTAGCCGAGCACGCTGCCGGCGGGCTCGAGCTCGTGAAAGATTTCCGGAACTGCCACAATGAAGCCGTGGCCGGCAAGCAGTGCCGCCATCCTGCCAATCGGCGCCGTGCGCTGAAAGATCTCTGAAAAGAGCACGATTCCGGGATACCGGCCCGGAGCCTTCGGTCGATACACGTAAGTTCGCATCGGCCCGGCGGCAGTGGCGAGCGTCACCGCAAGCTCCTCGTCGAGCACCATGCGCCGAGAATGTTCCGGCTCGCTTCGCTCCGCAAGCGCGCTCCGCAAGCACCGCCTTCTTTGGAAAGTTCCTGGTTTCAGAAAAACGCCTGATCGCTGCCAACGGCGACGACTGAGGCCCGAGAACGCATGAAGACACTTCTCGGTTGGTTGGGTCCGCTACTGCTACTTGGCTCCGCGGCGTGTTCGGGAGGCGAGGGCGATACCGCGCCCAGCGCCGCCAGCGCGGGCACGGCCAGCAACGCCGGGGGCGGCGGGGCAGCCAGCGGCGGCGCCGCGAGCCCGAGCGGCGGCAGCATACAACCGGGGACAGGCGGAACGATCGGCGGCAGCGGCAGCGGCGGGGCACCGGGACTCGCGGGCGGCGCGGGCGGCGCGGGCGGCGCG
>JANNWK010000856.1:0-1945 GCA_031408355.1 Myxococcales bacterium | reverse complement strand
CGAGCACTGCTCGTCGTGGGGGGAGAGAACGACATGTTGGTTCCGAAGCACATGGCCACGGACTTGTTCCTGGCCGCGCATGAGCCCAAGGAGTTTTACCTCGTGCCGAAAGCCGGCCACGGAGACTACGTCGCCGCCGATCCGCTCGCGTACCCTGCAAGACTTTCTGCTTTCTTCGCCCGCGCCTTGTCGGCTGCTACCCCGTGAAGACTGCCGTGGCTCACGGAACCAAGATGTCCTGCACGTGCGTTAACGCCAAGTCTCGACGCAGCCAAACGCGGATGAAGCGGCCGTCATCAAGCGCCAAGTTTTTCGGCGCGTAGAGCGCAAGAAACCGGGGATTGAGCAGTAGATCTAGGCCCGACTGGTACCAGTAGCGACTGGATTCGAGATTTTTGGCTTCGTCCGCCGCGCTGAGCGCGTGAGCGGTCGTCAGGATCTGCAGAAATACGATCGCGGGAGCTTGGTCCACGACATAGTTGGGGTCACTGTGGTCATGTCCACTCGCCGCCCCTTCGACACGAGGAGAGCGCGCGATGTGTGCGTCGGCCAGACCGACGAGATCGATCACGCGGCGCGTTGGACAGCGATATCCAAGCACGCCAATCCCCAGAGTAGCGAGCGGCCCGGACGGCAGCCGGTTGACCGCACGCGCCACCGCTTCGGTCTGGAGAACATACGTTCCGGAATGCACCGCCCGCCAGCCGTGCCGCTTCCAACCAACCGGTGCTTGGAGCAGCAGCAGCACCGTGGCGGCGAGCTGCAGAGGCAGCGAAAAAGCCCCGAGCAGCACGGCTGTGAGCGCGGATAGGATGGGGATCAACGGGACAGCGAGGCGGCAATATTGAAAATGGTCGCCACCGGTCCACGCCACCGCGGCCAGTAGTGCCGCGCAGCCCCACGCCACGAGTCGCACCCTGCCCCGTGCGCCAATCGTGGCCCAGCCAAAGGGGATCAGCAAAAGGGGCTGATAGGAAATGAAGTCCCGTATCACGCCAGCGCTTGACGTTAGGCGAGCAGCCAGTCCTTTGCCGGCGACCTTAGCGATGTAGGTGTTTGGAACGAGCATGCCGTAGTAGGAGTACCTAAGAAGCAGGTGGGTTCCGATGAGTGCGGCGGCGATGGCGCCCGCAGCTACGGCTACTTTGAGCCGCACCCCGCGCGGAGCTTGCGAAGCGGCCAACGCAACCACAAGGGGTACGACACTCAGCAACTCTGGACGTGCAAGCCCCGTGCAGCCCGAGAGGAGTCCCGTCACCAGCGCCATCCGCCAACCCGTCGTCGAAAGCGCGAGGTTGATCGACCAAATCAAGAGGGCGCAGGCGAAGGCAACCTCCATCCTCGTGGAGGCCCAGTAGGTAAACGTGATGTTTCCTGCGGTAAGGAGCGCGGCAAGGAGACCCGCGACGGCCTTGCGCTGGTCCGTCAATCGAAAAGCCAGCAGGGCAGCGCCGGAGCCAACCGCGGCGGCAGAGGCTAGGCTCAGCCCCAACGCGGCGGCTGGCCCGTCGCCGCCCAAGCGCATAGCGAGCGCAAGCAGGCCCGTCCAAAGCGGAGACGTCGAGGCTTCGACTCGCTCGCCCACGTTGAAAACCGGGCCTTGGCCGTCCGCAAAGTTGAGGGCGACACGGAGATGAATCCAAGCGTCGTCAACATCTGTTGCCCGAGCAAGGTGCAAGGCCAGCGCCGCGAGCAAGGTCACCACGCCGCCAAGCGCCACGACGGTTCTGCACGCACGCCGCTGGTCGTTGTCCATAGTGCCAGGTGCGGGCATCGGCTGGACCAACTCAGGGGCTCGAGCTGCGCAATTTCCGCAGAGAAGCGGTCGTCGCGGTCACCACGTCCAGAGTCGAGGCCTTGAGTTTATCGCGAAACAGCGACTTGCCGATCGGGTTCAGTTGCCAGCCGAGGTGCCGGTGAACTCGGTTGTTGAATTGCATCGCCT
>JANNWK010000855.1:0-1854 GCA_031408355.1 Myxococcales bacterium | reverse complement strand
AAGGCCCCGGTCGAATCACACAGCTGGGCGAGGATCGCGCTAAACGCCGAGACCCCTTGATCCCTGTCCGCGCCTCGACGACGCAGCTTCATGGCACGGCTTTGACTCGCGAAGTGAGTTCGTCGGCCGCGCGATCGCGTTCGATGGGCGTCGCCTCGCGCAGACGCGCGACATGCTCCTGGCGTGCTCGCGAAGCGCGTCGCGACCACACCTCCGGTTCGAGCAGGGCACGGCGCTGGGCCGGCGCCGTGGCGGTGCCGGGGACCCGCTTCTCCAGACGAATGACATGGAAACCGAACTGGGACGAGATGATGGGGCTCTGCTGTGAGGGCTGCTCCAGAGCATTGGCGGCACGCGCGTAGGCGAGATCGAAACTTGTGCTGCTCGCAACCAGCTTGCCGTCGCGATCCAGAAACGCCCGACCGTCCGCCGTGATCGTGGGCAACGACTCCGCTCGAACCTCGAAGCCCTCGCTCGGGACGCCGGTGGCAAGCCGCAAGAACTCCGCGGCGTCCGGCGCGGATGCAACAACCTCAGCGAGGCGAGCCGCCACCTTGCGCGCCGCTGCGGCGCGAGCCGGGTCGCCGTTCAAAACAACCGCGTGGGTCGTCAGCACGGCGTCGGGGCGATCGAACTCCAGCCAACGTTCGCGTGCAATAGCGTCGATTTCGGCATCGGAAACCGAGCCTGTGAGCTTGGACTGACTGGCTACTTGCTCGAGAAGAGCGTAGGCGGCAGCACCCCTTTCGATGCTGGCCACCACGCCCGGGGGCGCGTTTTCGCGGGCCGCTTCGGCAAAAAGCGCGTCGGTAAGCGCCAGTTTGAACGCGGCATCGGCTCCAATCCCGCGACCTTCGACGACCCTCACCACGCTGGCCGAGGCCAGCTGCCTGGCCCCGACTCGCGCCACAATCCCGGCGGGCAATCGCGTTCCTGCAAGGGGCGGCTGTTCATTCAGCTTCCCGCATGCTGCGGTGGCGGACAAGGTCAGCGCCAACGCGAACGACCACCCCTTCAAGTATCCCCCGCCTTCGGTCGGAGTAGATCGGTGGCAGCCTTGAGGCAAAGACCACCCACCACCAGCAGGTACAACGCGAGCAGGTCCTTGCGCTCACCGAGTGACTGGACGCCACGCGCGAACGCGACACCTGAGGCGGCAACTAGCAGCAGTGAGACTACGTCCAGCGTGCGTGCCATGAGTTCAGCGCATCGCTGCCCAGACTAGTCCGATCCCTAGGACGAGGGTAAGGCCCCCCAGGGCCCATACCGCGCGACCGGCCCGCGCCCGCCACGACGGCCGCTGGGTGGGCCGCCCGAGGCGAAGCGTGATATCGGCGGCCGAACCCAGAATCAGTAGGGCCGTCCCAAGCCCGACAGCGTGGGCGAGCAGGGACGCCTCCGGGTCATCGACCGCGAAAGCGCAGGCAGGTGGCAAGAGCGCGAGGCCAAGTCCCGCACCGAGGGCGACGGGAGCGAGCTTGCCCGGTTTTGCGCGAGGAATGAGCCGGCTGCCTGGGAGGAGATTGTCCTCTATCGCCGACCCCGGTAACCGAGTGGGGGCTCCCCAGGCCAACGCGTGAAGCAGAAAGCCGACGCCGCCCAGCGCGCCGCGCACTGGATCGAGTTGATCGCCTCGGAGGTAGGGCCCGAGCAATGCCCAGGCGCCGAGACAAGCCAGGCTGAAGCCGTAGACCCCCAGCAGCCGAGCGTGACGGGGTCGACCGTGCTGGAGCAAGAATGAACCCGAAAGCGACAGCAGGGCGAGCGCGGCTAGGGTTCGCGCGTAGCCCGAAGCACCGCGCTGGGCCACAGGCATGAGTACCGTTGCCGCCCAGGCGTACAAGCCGGGCAAGA
>JANNWK010000854.1:0-15020 GCA_031408355.1 Myxococcales bacterium | reverse complement strand
CGAGACACCGCACTGCGCGGTTTCTTAAAATCCGGGAGAGCGTCGTCCGGCGCGACGTTGAGTGAGGCGGCCGGTAGCTGGGCGCGCGGGAGTGGCACCGGGAGGACTCCGGCGGTGGCGAAGGCTGCTGCGGCCGCTGCTGCGGCTGCCGCCTCTGCGGGGAGGGGAGGAGGGATGGACTCGGTCGGCGCCGCGACGGGCGCTACGGATTCCGCCTGTTCGGCGGCGTGCCAGTCCGGCGCTGGGCGCGGCGGCGCCTCGGAGGCGAAGGGGCCGGAGCTCAGCGGGATTTCGACGCCGCTTTGCCAGTTCTCGGCGCGCGCGACCATGCGCGTGCGCTCATTCAGTGCGTCGCGGGCGAGGTCGAGGACCCATTCGCCAATGCGGCGCGTATTGGCGCGCGGGGTCGCGGCTTCGAGTTCTTCGGCGAGTTCGCGGATCGTTTCGAAGCGATCTTCGGGATCGCTGGCGATGGCGCGGGCTACGAGCGCGTCGAGCTCGGGCGGGAGGTCCGGGCGGAGTGAGGCGACGCGGGGGAAGTCGCCGCTCAGGACGGCTTCGGTGCGGCTGGGCTCGTGGTCGGCGGGGAACAGGCGGCGGAGCGCCAGGAGCTCCCAGAGCACGATGCCGGCTGAGAAGACGTCGGAGCGTTGGGTGAGGCGTTCGCCGCGGAGTTGTTCGGGCGACATGTAGCCGCGCTTGCCCTTGCGATCGCCTACGGCCGTTTCTTCGATGTGGTCGAGGGCTGTGGCGATGCCGAAGTCGAGCACGCGGGCGACGCCATCGGCGCCGACCAGCACGTTGGGGGGGGAGATGTCGCGGTGGATCAGGCCGAGTGAATGGCCCTTTTCGTCGGTGGCTTCGTGAATGGCGGTGAGGCCCTGCAGCACGTCTTGCATGATGCCGACGGCGATGGGCAGTGGCACGAAGTCGCCGCGCTGCTTGGCTTGGGTGCGACAGAGGGTGCTGAGGGCCTCGCCGTGCACGTAGTCGAGCACCAGCAGGACGTCGCCTTTGGTGGCGACGACGTCGAGCGTGGCGGCGACGTTGGGGTGGCGCACGCGAGCCGCCAGCCTGGCCTCTTTCAAGAGCATCTGCGTGAAATCGCGGTTCTCGAGCAGGTGCGGGAGCAGGCGCTTGATGGCGACGACGCGAGCGAAGCCGCCGGCGCCGTCGAGCCGACCAAAATGCACGGTGGCCATCCCGCCGCTCGCGAACTGTTCGAACAGGGCGTAGCGCCCGACCGTGCCGGTGGGGCCGCGCGCCGAGATGGGCCCGTCGGCGTGACTGATCTGCCGTTCGCGCGGGGGCTCGCTCGCCTCGCCGGGCGGCGGCTCGGAGGCGGGGCTCGAGCTTGGCTCGGCTGCTGTCTTCACGTCAGGGGTTCCAGTTCGATATTCCACGGGCAAGCGCGCCGCCCCTGGGATCACGACGCCCATTGGCTGCTCTGTCAACGGGGGATCGGTCGGGTCCTCCACGTGGCTGAAATAGCCCAAAAGCGCGCTGGCGCGGGCACTAAGTGGCCGGCCGTGGCGGTCCGCTGACCGTGGGCTTCTTCGCGGGGCGGCTGGCAAGCCCCCTTCAGCCCCGTGGCGAGGGTCGCTATCGACCGGGGAGGGCGCCGCAAAGGCCGCCGCTTGTTCGGGGCAAGTGGCCGATCCCGCTTGCATCTGCCAGAAAGCTGCTATTCATTCGCGCGCGGATCGTCGAAGAATCGTCAAGAAATCACATGGGTAGCGGCATCGAACAGCTCCTTCAGGAGGGCATCATTAGTGAGGTGGTGGGGCGCCTTCAGAGTGGCAAGGAGGCCGAGGTCTTCGTGGTGCGCTACGGCGATCAGGTGGTGGCGGCCAAGGTCTACAAGGACCACGCCCAGCGCAGCTTCAAGAACAACTCGTCGTACAAAGAGGGTCGCGCGGTGAGAAACACGCGCGACCAACGAGCGATGAATCGGGGCTCTCGCTTCGGCAAGGACGCGGCCGAGGAGGCCTGGAAATCTGCCGAGGCCGATGCGCTGTACAAGCTGCACGCCGCGGACGTGCGCGTGCCGACACCCGTGCTGTTCTTCGAGGGTGTGCTGCTGATGGAGCTTGTCCTAGACGCCGACGGCAATACCGCGCGCCGCCTGATCGACACGGCGCTGACCGCCGAACAAGCCAATCTCGCCTACCACGACATGCTCCGCCAACTGGTGCGCATGCTGGCCTGCGATCTGATCCATGGGGACTTGTCCCCTTACAACGTGCTTTGGGGAGTGGGCGGCGTCACGATCATTGATTTCCCGCAGATCGTTTCGGCCTCGCACAACAGCAGCTCTGAGCGCTTCTTCATGCGCGACGCCGAGAACATCTTGGGTCATTTCGCCGCGATCGATCCGAGGCTGCAGGCTCGCCGCAGTGACCCGGCCGAGATCTGGCAGGCCTATCGGCGGCGTGAGCTCAGCCCCGACTTTTTGCCTTCCGGCAGAGCGCGTCTTCCTCCCCCCCAGCGCCCGCTGCCGATCCAGGCCTCGCGCCCGCAGCAGGCCCAGGGCGGCTACGGCGCTCCCCGACCTCAGCAAGGCCAGCAGGGCCAGGGCTACGGCGCCGCTCGACCTCAGCAAGGCCAGCAGGGGCAGGGCTACGGAGGCCCGCGCCCACAGCAGGGCCAGCAGGGCCAGGGCTACGGCGCCTCTCGACCCCAGCAGAGCAACGGGCAGGGCTACGGCCCGCCGCGACCACCGCAGGGCGGAGGCGCGCCGCAGCGGGGCGGGCAAGGCCAGCAAGGGCCGCGCCCACAGCAGGGTCGAGGGCAGGCTTTCGGTGCGCCTCGACAGCAGGGTCAAGGCAACGGTGGGCCCCGGTCGCCGCAAGGTCAGCAGCGCCAACAAGGGCCGGGCCATGGAGCGCCACGGCAGCAGGGGCCCGGGCCGCGCCACGGTGGCCAGGACCCACGATCCCAGCGCACGGCGGAGCAGCAGCACGCTCCCCGGGGTCAACAGGCTCCTCGAGGGCCGTCGAGCCCGCAGCAGGGCAGAAACCAGCAGTCGCCCCGCCAACCCGCATTCGGCGGCGAGCGGCGCGTCAAGGCGATGCCCGAAGTGATTGTGCGACCGCGCTCCGCTGCGCCGTCGCCGGCCCGTCCAAGCGAAGCCGGGACATCCCCCACGGAAGCTCGAAAGCCGAGCCCCAAGGGCGACTGAGCTGGCGGCGAGTGCGGGTGGCTAGCCGTCGACGAACTTCTTGAACGCTGCGGCGTAGTCCGGGTGCCAGCGTGAGAGCGCCGGACGTCCCTCGGTCACGTCGCCTGCCGCCCACTGAATGCGTTTGCGATCCAGCTCCGGCGTCACGTCGTTGTCGGGGCACAGGATGTAAAACTCGCCCTTCGCGAGGGCAGTGAGCATGAAGTCCACCACTTGCTCGGGCGACCAGGCGCCAGAGGCCGCGGGCCCCGCTGACTTCAGCGTCGCGTCGGGGTTGCCAGCGAGTCGTGCCCGATCGCGCAGGGCTTTCCGGCCGATCGCCGTCTCCGTCCAACCCGGGATTAGCAGGTGACAGGTAAGCCGAGCGCCGGGCGTGTTTCGGAGCTGATGCTGCACGGATTCGGTCAGGACCTTCACGGCCGCCTTGCTCACGTTGTACGCCGCGTTGCCAGGCGGGCAGGTGATGCCCTGCTTTGACCCGGTGTTGATGATCAGGCCTTCGAGCCCATGCTCCAGCATGCGCGGCACGAAGCTGTGGACCCCGTTGATCACTCCCCACAGATTCACATCAAGCACTCGTTGCCACTCTTCGTAGCGTTCCCAGGGGCCCCCGCCGAGTCCGGTGCCGGCATTGTTCATGAGCACCGAAACGGGTCCAAGGCGCTCCCAGGTCACGTCCCGCAGCCGCTCTAGATCTGCCCGCCGACTGACGTCGGTTTCTAGCGCCAGTACCTCGGCTTCGCCCCCTGGTCCGGCCAGCTCGCGAGCGAGTTCCTGCAGCTCGTGGCCGTCGACGTCGGCGATGGCGACCTTCATGCCCAGGGCGCGAAATCGCCGAGCCGCCGCCAAGCCGATGCCCGCCGCCGCGCCCGTGATGACGGCGACCCGACCAGCAGAAAATGCGGGGTGATGAGCCATGGTGGCCTCCGTGTGCACAGCGGTGCTCGAGCTACTCGGCGTCGGTCGGCGCCGCTGTTTCAGCTGGGCCCGCGGCTACGCGCGCGCCCGGTTGTGCGGCTTTGTAGGGGAGATAGTGGCGCTCGTAGAACTTGTCGCGGAAGTTGCGCCACGAGCTCACGCCGCCCAGCAGCCGATACAGCCAGATGAACGCGAACGCGGAGTCCGGTTGCCAGGGCAGGAACCCAGATCGCACGCTGGTGGGGAACAGGTGGTGGTTGTTGTGCCATTCACCTGCCACAAGGCCCGGCCAAAACTGGTTGACCGCCAGGCTCCTGCGATCGAAATCTACGCCGTCGCGGCGCTTGTCCTTCCCGCCCGCATGAATGTCGTAGTTGTGCGCGCGAATGCCAATTCCCCAGACGGCGGACCAGCCGAACAGGGCCGTGGCCAAGCCGTGGCCGCCCATCGCGTAGAAGGCGGCGTACCAGAAGGCCCAGTTGAGGGCGTAGTGGGCCAGCAGTCGCGCGGGATGGGTGACCGAACCCCAGCGCCGGTATTGTTCGTAGCTGTTGAGGCTCATGCCGGTGTGCCTGAGCAGGCCCGCCACGTGCGCGTAGTCCTTGGCTGAGAGGTCCTGATTTATCTGCTGGTGCAGCTCACTCGCCAGAAAACAATACAGCCAGCCCGCTCTGGCGTTGTACGGATCCCCCGGGAGATCCGAGTAGGCGTGGTGCACGTGATGCGAGACGATGTAGGCCTCTTCCGGCACGATCTTGAGGGAAAGGTTGCGGCAGATGAAGCGATAGAAACCGTTGCGGAAGATGAAGGCCTTGTGCGTTCCGTAGCGGTGTAGATACACGGTGCCGAGCGTGCCGATCCAAACCATGGAGTACAGGAAGCCGGCCAGCATCAAGGGCCAGCTGAAGTACTGGGTTAGGAACACCACCGCAAACGGCAGCAGCAGGAGCGTGAAGGCCCAAGTCGTGAAGCCCAGCCAGGCTCGACGGTTGGCGAAGACGTTCATCCGCTTGCGCCACTCGCCAGCGATTTCGCTCGTGGTGGGGACGTAGAGTGCGCCGTCGCGGGACCAGCCGTAGCTGGGTTCCTGCAAGGCTCGCTTGAGAAAAGGGGGCGACATTTTTGTATCGGATCCGGGCGCTGCAGTGGGATTTCACGTCCCTGGCTGAAGCGCGGCCGCCCGCAGCATAGGCGATCCCCGGCCCGCGCCGGCGGGTGTCGCGAGCGTGGGCCCGAACCTGCCGGAATTTGCGAGTATTTCTGGGCCTTGGCTCGCCACGGGGTGGCCTGCCGAGCCTCCGGAGCTCTGGCCTGGAGACTTGGCGGGAGCGGCTCCGCGTCAAATGATGTTGCTGAGCGGTCCGGTACAGAACTCTGGAGTTCCGAAGGTCGTGCGCAGATCGCCGAAGAGATTCAGAATCGAAACCAGCAGGTTGTTGTGCGAATTGCGATTCTGCGTCTTGTCGGTGAAGCGCAGCCAACGGCCGCCCCGCATGCCGCCGCCGCCGCCGGCGAGCAGGAACGGCATGTCGGTGTTGCTGTGCGTGGGCGGCTGGGAAAGCTCTGAGCCGAAGAACACGACGCTCTCATCGAGCAGCGTGTGCCCGTCCGTACCCATGACAACCGCGTCCATCGCCTGAAGGAGGTGCAGGTGCATCTCCGAATACCAGGTGCAGATCTTCTCGCACTCGACGGGTTTGAAGCCGCCGTCGTGCTGATAATAGTGGTGATGCTCCGGCAGGTTGAGCCAAGGGAACGTGTGCTTCGCCTCGGTGTCCGTCCACTGGAAGGTGCCCACGGCCGTGAGGTCGCAAGCCATGGCCATCACCATCATGTCCATCATGTACTTGCCGACGACCGGGATCAGGCTGTCGGTGGCAATATCCTTATTGGCGCCCACGTCGGCACCGACGCCGCCGCAGTCGGGCTCACACTTGGCCGTGCCGGGGTTGTAGCCCGTGGTGTCGACCTGCGGCGGCACCGAGCAACTGGCCGCCCCCATGCCCACCGCGCCGAGGCCCATTTCGATCTCGCGGAGTTTGGTCAGATGTTGCTCAACCGTCAGCTTGTCGGCGGCTCCGAGCCGCGGGACCAGCGCCGTGTACTCACCCAGCACGTAATCGAGAATCGACTTCTTGCGACCGTCCACTGGGGCGCCGGCGGGCGCCAGGCTGCCGAACAGGTCCTTGAAGATCTGCACCGGATCAAGCCGTGGCGCGATCGGGCTGGCCTTTAGGTTGTCCTCGAAGTTGGCGCAGCTGATCGGCGATAGCAGACCGTGGGCCTTGCCGGTTCCCCAACGGACGGCCATCTCCAGGCTGGCGATTTTTTTCTTGCCCGCCGAGATCTGCGTGGCGAGCACCTGGTCGATCGACGGGCCCGAAGAGTAGGAGTTCGTGCCGGGCAGCCCGCCGTTGGCCGGCGCTTCCAGCTGAGCCGTGCCGGTCATCCAGGCGATGATGCCGGCCTGGTGCTGTTCGCCCTTCTTGCTGAGATAGTCGAGCCCGTCGAGGACGAGCAGCTTCTTCATCATCGGAGCGAGCGGCGCCAGAATCGGGCTCAGGATGGGCGCCATCTCGGTCCCGGTTGGGCGCCACTTGTTCTGGCCTTGCCCGTCATTAACGACGGTGCCGCCCGGCGTGTACACGCCAAGAAAGCGTTGCGCGGGCTTGGCCGCGACTTGGGCGCGCGCCTCGGGCGTCATGATCTCGAGCCAGGGAAGCGCGATCGCGATGCTGCCGGCCCCTCGAAGTGCAGTGCGGCGGTTCAAGCGGAACTTTGCCATGACAATCAGTCCTTTGCGGGCAGATAGAGGAATGAGTCGGTTTGCGTCAGGTCGACGAGCAACTGCTTCACGTTGCCACCGGTCTTCTTGAAAGCTTCGTTGATGCTGGCCTGCGTGCAGGCGTCGCTCGCATCCAGCGTCTTGCCGTAGGCGAACTGGAGCCAGTGGGAGGCGAAGCAGGTCCGAATCTCTTCGGTGCCTGCGAGCTTCTGGATCAGCTCGACCGGCCCGTTGACGGTGCCTTCGTAGCCCGGGACACTGCCGCTGGCGTCGATGGTCTCGCCTCCGTCCTGATCTCGCCACTGGCCGATCGGGTCGTAATTCTCGAGCGGGAAGCCCACCGGATCGATAGCGGCGTGGCAAGCGGCGCACAGCGGCTGCACGCTGTGCTGGGAAAAGCGCTCCCTCGCCGTCGTGCCCGTGACGCCCTCCGGAACCGTGACCAACGCGAGGATGGCGGGGTCGGTGGGCAGCGGGATGTTCTTGCACATCAGCTTATTCACGATGAACGAGCCGCGCAGGACCGGGTTGTCTTCGTTCGTGACGATGGTGCCGGTCATGACG
The DNA here is from genome assembly GCA_031408355.1 of Myxococcales bacterium. Classification (GTDB taxonomy): domain Bacteria; phylum Myxococcota_A; class Polyangia; order Polyangiales; family Polyangiaceae; genus PMG-095. The sequence goes on along the minus strand of JANNWK010000854.1, from coordinate 7,572 downwards.
CCGGCCTGAGTCAGTAACCCGAGGCGCTTGGTGGCATCCGGCCATGCGACCTTGCGGAATTCGGGACCCGTGACGCCGACCATGCCGTAGAAGGTGGCGAGCTGCTCGTTCACATACGTATAGGGCGCGGTGAGCGCTGCGGCCCAGGTACCGGCGCCGCCTGCGTCGAAGATTTCGTGCTCAAGAAACTGCTGGGTCTCCTCGCGCAAGGCTGCGGCGAACGTTTGCGAGTAGATCGGGAAGCGCTCGCTGTCGCGCGCCAGGTTGGTGAGGCCGCTGATGGGCAGCAGGTTGTCGAAGAAGAACCGCACCACCGGACGGGCTTGCGGCGACTCCACCAAGCGCCTGGCCTGCGCCTCGACCCCCGCCGCGGTCGCGAGCTCGCCATTCCGGGCGGCGGCGCGCAAGGGCTCGTCCGGGATGCTGCCCCAGAACAAGAAGGAGAGGCGTGCCGCCATTTCATCGGCGGTGGGCCGCCGAAGGTCCGGGCGGTCAGCGGCCGGCGCGCCGTGCTCGACGCGATACAGGAACTCTGGCGCCTGCAGCACGCCCTCGATCACGGCCGCAATGCCGGAGGCGAAGGTGCCCGTGCCGCGAGCCGTCGTGGCCAGCGCGGCGAGCTTGTCGACCTCAGCGGGGGCCAGCGCGCGGTGGTAGGCGCGCGAAGCGATGCTGTCCACGACGGTACGAGCGCACGCTTCGTCCGCCGTGGGGCTGCTCGCACAGGGCGCCAGCTTCGCCAGGGCCTCCGGGGTTGCCGTGGCGCGCTCCGCCACTCCCTGCGCGACCGAGCCCCACTGTGCGGCAAGGTTGCTCGACACGGACAGCAGGGCGGAGTCGTTACCGAAGAGGTTGCCGATTCGGCCGATGGTCTCCGGCGGGAAGGCATCGCCAGGGCGCGACATGTCACCGAAGAGAGCAGCTACCGCGTTGTTGTACTCGAAGCGGGTGAGCCGACGAATGGGCGCGCGACCCGGATGGGCGCCCTCGCATTCAGGCGTAACGGCTGGCAATCCGCCGGGACCGCCGCCGCTGCCGCCCGACGGGTTACCCTTAGTCGGTAGGTCGTTCGCGTCCGTACTGCATCCGCTCAACCACACCAAGGCGATGGGGCTGAGCAGCTGGAGCCGCCCTCGCCAGCGGCGGCGGCCTGCGCCTTTCTTAAGCGAGGCCTGCTCGCTGCGGAGGGGCGGACTTGAGCAGATGGGTGCGACAGCCAGTGAAGTGCGGCGCATGGTCCGGGGACTTTATCATTCAACCGGTTGACCTGCGAGAAATTCTGCGTAAATGGGGCGCACCTTCGCCTACCTCGTGCCTGCCTCGTGCCTACCTCGCGCTGGGCCCAGGGAAACCAAAAGAGTTCGAGGATTTAGCTACTGGTGGGCTCTGGACTCGCCGCACTGACCGCCTTGTCAGGTGACCAGTTCAGCCCAGCGACAGGGGCTGCTGCCCGTCGGCAACGGAGTATTGGTCCTGGTAGTTGTCCGTGTAGTCGCCGTAGCCGGGTTGTTCGGGCGCCTCGTACTCCGAGGGCTCAAGGCCCATCGCTTGCAGCAGGCTGATGAGCAGGGAGTTGTAGGGCCTGCCGCGAAGCTCGCGCGAACTCGGCAGCGCGGTCGGTTGGCCTTCGTACGGGTAGAGCACGCGCTCCCCTTCTTCGGCGGCGCCCGTGCCCTGCACCTGGCGAAAATCCAGGTAGCGACCGGTCTTGAGCAGGCCACCCGCGGAGCCAGCGAGCAGCGCGGGCATGCCAATGTGCTCGTGAGCATCGCCGTTGTTGCAGCCGTCCTCGTTGCCCCAATACACGATCGAGTTGTCCAAATAGGTTGCGCCCGTCAGCGGATCTTCGACGACATCGAGCTGGGTCAGGAGGTACGCGACTTGCTGGGCGTACCAGTGATTCATCCGCGCCAGCTGCGCCGTGGCAACCTCCGACTCGGGCCCGTACACATAGTGGGAGGTCGTGTGGTGCTCGCCGAGTGGTTCGCCGGGGAGATAGCTGAATCGCCGTAAGTCAGTGCCGGGGCAGAGCATCAGGGTGGCGACGCGCGTTCGATCGCAGCGTAGCCCGGCCGCGAGTAGGTCAATCTGCAGCCTAGTGACGTCAGGCAAGTTGGCTTCAGAGGTGAGCTCGGGGTCGACGGGAGCCTCTGGCTTCGTGCAGCTCTCGCTGGCGGGAGCTGCAGCGAGCCTGCCCTCGACGTCCGTGAGGTACGACAAGTGAGCGTCGAGCCGGTGCTTGTCGGCCGCGTCCAGCCGAGGGCTCTTGAGTAGTTCGTCGTATTGCCCCTTGATCTGATCGACGAGCTTCCGCTTCAGCGCTCGTCGCTGGGGTTCGAACTGCTGCTCACCACTCGGGACTTCGTTCAGGTTGCCGAAAAGGGTCTGGAAGACGGCGCTGGGAGCGAGCTGATGCGGGATGGAGACTCCTTCCTTGCTCGTGGAGACCGTCGGCCCAATGTAGCCTCCGCTGTTGATGAGAGCGTGCACTGAACGCGGGGCGCCCAGCGGCGGGAGCGTGGGGTACACCTTGCCGGAGTACGCCATTACCTGGTCGATGGTCAGGTGGGGTGACTTCAGCACGCCACCCAAGGTGCAGGAGGGCTCGTGGCCCCCGCCGCGGCGCTGGATGAAGTCCAGCCCGCGCAGCAGCAGCAGCTTTGACTTCAGCGGTGCGAACTCCTCACCCAGCACGGCCGAGATGGCTCCTGGACCTGCCAGCGCTGCCTCGCGAACGAAGTTCTTCCCGCTCGCCGAGTGCACCTTCCAAGCCTGCTCGGCCGTCGGATACCAGTTCTGCGGTCGTTGCCCGTTCGCTGAGAAGACGTGGATGAAGCGTTTCGGCAGCGACACGCCGGCCGCGCGCCCTTCGCCGACCAAGGAAGGGAGCAGCGGCAACGCCAAAGTCAGCCCTCCGGCAGCCTGAAGAAAGCGTCGCCGTGAAAGGGCCAGGGCTCTTGGCATGATCTTCCTCACTCCGCTGCCCCGCTTCTCAGGCTGAATTCCGGGGATAGAGCCAGTCGCTTGAGCACTTCCAGGAGCGGCGCGCCGCGGGCCAGCTCTAAGGTGAGCTCCCGAATCAGACACGCGCCCTGGGGATCTTCTCGACCGCCAACGAAACGCAACCACTGCCTCGCCACGCACTCTCGGGCGCTGGGGCTCTGGGCCAGAGCTTGGCCGAGCTCGACGGCTCCGTTCACCCGCACGGGCTCAGTGTCGAGCGTTAACTCGACGCTGGCGTCGATCGGTAGGTTGCCCCAGTTTGCACCCGTGGGGGTGTAGATCAACGCCTCCTCTTCGCGATAGCGCCCGAGCGCATCATAGTTTTCGAGTGCGAAGCCAAAGGGGTTCAGGTTGGCGTGGCAGACGCTGCATTGGCTCTCGCTCGTCTGGGCTTCCCAGCGTTGACGGCTCGTCATGCTGGGCTCGAACGTGGGCGGCTGGATCGCTCCTGCCGGGAAGGTGTTGGGGTCCGGCGCCGCGAGCGGAGCGCACAGCAGCTTTCTGCGAATGAAGGCTCCGCGACGGACGGGCGAGGTTGTCTCGCCGCCTGTCAGCAGAATCGCGGCGCGGGTGAGCAGACCACTTCTGCGAGCGGGGTCGAGCAGCAGCGGCTCAGCGCTCGCCGAAATGTCGTACACCTTGGCTAGCTCCGGCGAGCCTACGCTGGCGAGGTTCGACGTGTAGAGTGCGCCGAAGCCCTCTCCGTCCTCAAAAATCAGTGAAAGCAGGCTTTCAGACAGCTCAAGCTGCATGGCTTCAGGCAGACCTTGGCCAGCGATGCCCGCCAGGAACACCGGGCCCTGACCCACGCTGGGCAGGCTTTCGGTTTCCAGCCATTGCTCGAGGAAGCGTGCGATGTTGATGCGCGCGCGCGGATCGGCGAACAGGCGGTCGAGCGCGCTCGCTAGGCCGCTCGCATCGTCGAGGGCCCCAGCCTCAGCCTCGTCCAGCAACGTTTCATCGGGCGCCGTGCCCCAGGCGAAGAACGAAAGGCGCGTCGCCAGCTCGAAGCTCGACAAGCGCAACTGCGTGGCGTTCTCTGCTAATGGCGTGCCACGCGTTTCGAGCTTGTACAGAAAATGTGGGGACTCGAGCAGCGCGAGCACCACGAAGCGTAGCCCGTCGCCCACCACGATCGCCTCGCCCTCGTCATAGAGGTCGCGCAGCCACAGCTGTTCCGAGGCTTCTAGCGGTCTCCGGAACAAGCGGAGGCCGAGCGTGGCGAGGAGCTCATCGACGCAACTGGGGCGGCCGCCCGCCGAGGCCCAGCAGGTCGTCCCAGCGCCGAGCCGTTCGGGGTGCTTGGCCCAATGGGTCGAGAGCACGTCGGCCACCTGAAAGCGTGCCTCGACATCGCCGCCCGTCGTGCCCTCGGCCTCGGCATGAAAGCCGTGCAGCGGCGCACGGTCGGACAGTTGATTGAGCGTTGCCCCCACGGTGTCCACGGCCTCGTCGCCGAAGACACCGCGCAAGCTGGTCTCGTACTCAACCCGCGTGAGCAGCCTCAGTGGAGCCTGCAGTCCGCGCGTCCGAACTTCACACGAGCCTTTCGCGGGCTCGCTCGGGCCCACGGAAGCACCCGCCGTGCCCTGGCTCGCAGCCGACGGCTCACTGGCGCAGCCCGCGAGTGCTGCCAGCGCGAGCCCAGCTCCGAGCACGATGCGCGCTGACACGCTTCCAGGCCTAGCACGATTTGGCCACGATTGCGGCGCGATTTGCCGCTGAATGGCGCGGGCGCAGGCGCTTGCCGGCCGCATACTGAAGCTCCATGAACGGTAAATTCTTTGGGCGGTTGCAACGGGGCGTGGGGCTAGCGACAGCTGCGCTCGGTCTTGTTGCGGGAGCTTGCAGCTCCGAAACGGCGTCGGTGGCCGACGCGGAAGGGGTCGGCGCTGCGGCGGCTGCCGCGAGTGGCGGCTCGGCGACGCAGGCGGGCGCGTCGTCGGCCGGCATGCTGGCCTCGGGCGCGACCTCCGCCGCGGGCTTGAGCCAGAACGGCGGGACCGAGAGCACGGCGGGCTCCGGCGGTTCTGCGAACGGCAGCGCGGGAGCGGGCGGCGGCGTTGCCGCTGCGGGCTGTGACACGCCCGGCCTCGTGTGGAAGACGGCGCGCAAGACCTGGTACACGTCCTATCCCGACCCCGGCAGCCCGGAGTGCATCGAGTACAACGGTTGCACTTGGGCGGGGCAGTTCGCGGCCTGCGACGAAAAGAAGCCGGTGGCGTGGGTGGCGGCACACAACATCGTGGCCGCGTTCCCAGACTTCGATGCCCTCTCGCTTCACGACCTGTGCCTTCGCAGCGGAAACAAGCGCATTGTCGTCACCGTTCTCGACACGTGTGCCGACTCCGACTGCGCCGGCTGCTGCACGCAGAATCAGGGCAGCGCCGACGGGCTTATCGATCTTGAGAGTTACACCAACGAACGCTGGGGCGTTGAAGACGGCCAAATCGAATGGGCCGACCTCGGCCCCACGACGGGCGCCGGCTGCGCTGGCTGAGCTGGCTGAGCTGGCTGAGCCTGAGTGCTTCGAGCCATATTCGACTCGGCGCGAGGCCGAGGCGAATAGGCCGATGCCCGCTCGGCAATGACTTATGCTTGTTGTTGTGGCCGCAACCCCTCGAGCTGGCTCTAGCAACGGAAGACATCGCGCTCGGCGCACGCACTTGGGTCTGGCGTTGGCCGGCACGAGCCTCGTCGGGCTCTGGGGCTCGGCAGCCTGCTCGAGCGGCGACGACGGCGCCGTAGCAGCCGCCCCGCCGCTGCGTTGCGGCGCGGAGGAGAAGCGCGCTTGCCTCGGGCTCGATGGCTGCGACGGCGAGCAACGCTGCCTGAGCGACCGCTCGGGCTTTGGAGAGTGCGCCTGCTTGGCTGACACGTCGGCTGCAGGCGGTGCTGGCGGCGTGGGTGCCGGCGGCGTGGCCGGTGCCGGCGGCGCGGGCGGTGCCGGCGGCGAGGCAGGCGGCGCGTGCGCCGCGACCTGTGATCCCACAGAGCTTGTGCTCTGCCAGGACGGCGCACGCACGTTCTGCGCCGCGCTCGTCACCCAGTGTCCGGAGCCGACGACCGTCGCGTGCCAAAGTGGCTTCTGCGCCGACGAGCTGAGTTGCGGCAGCTGTCCCGAGCAATGCTCGAAGGTGGGCGAAATGGGCTGCGCCAAGGGCGCGCTGCGGGAATGCGGAACGGACGCGCGTGGCTGCCTGGCGTGGGGCGAAGCACAGTCGGACTGCGCGAGCGGCTTCTGTGCGGCAGACGCGGGGAGCTGTGGCGTTTGCGTCAACGAATGTCCGACGGCCGGCGTAGCGGAGTGCAAAGACGGCAAGCTTCGCAGCTGCAGCGCGGACGCGTTCGGCTGCCGGGCTTGGTGGTCGTGGTCGACCTGCGCGCTGGGTGCTTGTGCTGACGCGACCCACTGCCTATCCGGCTACTCCGAAGGCCAGCGCGGTACCCCGCTCGACGACGAGCCGCTGGCGCTTGCCATCGACAGGCTGGGGGCGCTGGTGATGGTCGGCGGCTATCACGCCTACGATCTCGCTACCGCGTATCGCCAAGAGTTCGACGCGCACTTGCACGTTGCAGGTCCTGACGGCGCACTGAAGGTGTTCGAAACCTGGGGCTCGAAGGAGCAGGCCGACGAGGCGGTGGCGGTCGCGGTGGCCGGCGACAACAGCTATTTCGTTGTGGGTTTCACGGATGGCGCGGTGGGCGAGCTGCCGAGCCACGGCGGACGCGACGCGTTCCTGACGAAGTGGAGCCCGGGACCGCCAATGAATGCGCATGCGCTGGTGTTTTCCCGGCAGTGGGGTTCGGCGGAGGATGACGCGGCCGTCTCGGTGGGGCTCGACCGCGACGCCACGGCGTACGTGCTGGGTAACACCCGGGGCGAGCTTCAGGGCGGCGCCACGCGGGGCGAGCAGGATCTATTTCTCAGCCGATGGGACAGCGCCGGCAATTTTCTCGAGACATTTCAATGGGGCACTTCGGCGCTGGATGAGGCCGCCACCGTGCTTGTCGATACCAAGGACGGCGTGATCGTCGTGGGCAGCACCCAAGGCGCTTGGCCCAACAACGTGAACGCCGGCCTTACTGACGCCTTCGTGTCGCGTTTGAACTCCGACGGGAGCCTCGCCTGGACCACTCAGTTCGGCACCGCGGGGAATGAACACGTGGCGCAAATGAGCTTCGACCGGCAGGGCAACCTGCTCGTGCTCGGGACGACGGATGGCACGTTCCCCGGAAACACCTCGGCGGGCCAGACAGACGTATTTTTGAGCAAGCTCGACGCGAACGGCGGCCTGCTCTTCACGCGGCAATGGGGTACATCGGCCAAGGACACGGCGGCGTCGCTCGCTCAGGCGCCGAACGGCGAAATCTACGCGGCCATCACGGTCGCGGACGCCGAGCAAGGTTGCGCGCTCGGCCAGGCTCTCCTGCTCCGGTGGAACGCCACCGCCACCCAAGCCACCCCGCGGCTCTTCGACACCTGCGAGGAAGATCGGGCGACCGCCGTCACCGTGGATCCAAACGGTACCGTGTACCTGGCCGGCTCCACGAAGGGCTCCTTCGTCG
>JANNWK010000853.1:0-11838 GCA_031408355.1 Myxococcales bacterium | reverse complement strand
CAGCGGGTAGCCATTGCCCGCCAGGTAGGTGGCGAGATCTGCGGCGGTGGTGTTGGTATCGTCCCCGCCCACGGTGTGCAGAATCGTCACGCCGTCGTCGGTGAGGCGCTTGGCGGCAACCTGGAGCGGATCCTGCCCCTCTTTAACCAGGCCGCGCTTGACGCAGTCTGCGACGTTGGTGAGCTTCACGCGACTGTTCTTGATCGGGCTCCCGCCGTGCTTGTGCAGCACCTTGGCGTTGGCGCGCACTTCGGGCGTCACGGGCACGCTCTGACCGAGCAGTAGGCCCTTGTAGCCGCCCAGGTAGCCGATGATCTCGAGCTCGGGCGCCAGCTCCGTGTAACGCTCGATGAGCCCTCCCACCGCCGAGGAAAGGCAGGGAGCAAGCCCTCCCGCAGTCAGAATCGCAACCTTCGGCTTCTGGCTCACTGTATCTTCTCCGGGTGGGGGAAAGGCGTCACGGGCGTGCCGTTTCGGGGCGGGCCCGGGCCGGCTCGGGCCCCGGTCTACGCGAAGTTTGGCAGAAGGCAAGGCGTTCGTGTGGCCCGCAATAACTCGGGCATTTTTCCCGAATGGACTAGCCCTCCCCCCTCTGCCAAAGGGGAGTAGACTGGACGATCGTTCCCACTCAGGCTGTCCGGGTTCGCGCATGATCCTCCGCCCTTCCCAACGCCCGGCCGATCCACCCCAGCCCAGCGCCTATGCGCTGCTCGTGGACTCCATGGAGGACGAGCATGAGCTCTCGGTCGTCCAGGGAGTGCTGTCGGCAGCACGCGAACTCGGCGCCAGGATACTCTGCTTGCCCGGCGGTCCGGTGGACAGCCCGGAGCCTAGACTACAGGCCCGAAACTTCGTGTTCGACTTGATCGGCCCGGAGAACACGCTCGGCGCGCTGGTGTTGTCGAGCGCCATCGGCAACGCGATCGGGCCGGTGCGACTCGGCGCCTGGCTTTCGCGCTACGACTCGCTGCCCCTGTGCTCGGTCGGCGTGCCGATCCAAGGCCTTATCGGGGTGCGGGTCGACAACGGGGGTGGCATTCGGGCCGCCGTGCTGCACCTGATCGAGGTGCACGGACGACGCAACATCGGCTTCATTCGCGGGCCCAGTCAGAGCGAGGAGGCGGAAGTCCGCTTCCTCGCCTACCAAGCCGCCCTGAAAGAGCACGGCATCCAGTATGACCCGCGCTGGGTCGCCGAGGGCGACTACAACCAGCCGAGCGGCGCCCAAGCCGTTCGGACGATTCTGGATCAGAAGCGTGTGAGCGTGCATTCCCTGGACGGCCTGGTCTGCGCCAACGACTACATGGCGCTGGGCGCGCTCGAAGAGCTCACTCGACGTGGCATCAACGTACCCGAGCAGATCGCCCTCACCGGCTTCGACGACGTGGCCTCCGCCGCCGCCGCGCGGCCCCCCCTCACCACGGTGCGCCAGCCGGGCGGCGAGCTCGGCCGCACCGGCGTGAAGCAGCTGCTGCTGCTTGCCGGCGGAGGTACCCCGGTCGCGGATCACGTCCTGACCGTGCAACTCACGGTGCGCCTGTCTTGTGGCTGCGCCAAGCAGGACTCCGGCCTGGCTCAGCGAGTCCACGCGCTGCCAACCACCGGTAGCTTCGAAGCCGCGCTTGTCCAGCGCCGCCAGGTGCTGGTGGCGGAGATGGCGCGGGCCGCACGTGGCAGCCTTGGCGCCGCCGGCAAGGACTGGGAGGGGGGCCTTATCAACGCACTCCTCGAAGAGCTGAGCGAGCGCAAATACGGCGCACTCATGCGACGCACGCAGCGCTTGCTGCAGCGGCAGACCGCGGCCGAGGGCGATCCAAACGCCGTGCCCGACGTGCTGGCGGCCCTCCGGCTCCAGGCACTCCCCTGCGTCATCGGCCACCCCGACGCGCGTAGCAGCTTGGAAGAGGCCATCCAAGAAGCACAGATGGCCGTGACCATCATGCTGCGCCAGGTCGCTGTGGCCCGCGAGCGGACGCCCACCCGTCGCCTCCGCGCGCTGGTCCGCCAGGTCCAGGAGCTGATGTTCGGAGAAGGCGCCGAGCTGTCCAACTCGCTGTCGCGGGTGCTTGCCAGCCAGCTCCCGGAGATGGGCGTCGACGCTTGCATCGTCGCCTCCTGCAACCCAAAAGGCCCCGAACCGTGGCAAGGCCGCACGCGCTTCGGCTTCGGCCCAGGCGGGCGCACGCTCGAGCCCAAGAGTCTGGACCTGCGCACACTGCAGGCCCATGCCTTGCTGGAGCACAGCAAGGCGTTGTTCCTGCTCCCGATCACGCGCGCGGACGAGCAGCTTGGGATCATGATGCTATCGGCCAATAGCCTGCTCGCAGGCGGAGACGGCACGCTGCTTGAGGAGTTGCGCGAGCTCTTTGCCACTGTGCTCAAGGTCGCGAGGGAGCGCGGCCGTGAGTGAGTTCGACAAGCAGGAGCTGCTGACGGCGCTCAAAGCACGGCTACTTGGAGAGCTTGAACGCGTACGCAACCGCGCGCGTGAAGCCGCAGACGGCGCCACCCACGAAGAGAACCGCGCTGAGGGTGACAAGGACATGCGCGCCACCGAGGCCTCGTACATCGCGCGCGGCCACGCCGAACGAGCCGCCGCGCTCGAAGCGGCCCTCGCTCGACTCTCGAGCCTGAGCGCTAAGCCACTGAAACCAGGCGCGCGCATCGAGACCCCGGCCCTCGTCGAGCTTTCGCACGACGGTCGGAGCTTGCACTACTTCCTGGTCCCCGCCGCCGGCGGAGAGCGACTGGTCGTCTCCGGCGCGGAGATCCAGACCATCACCCCGACCAGTCCGCTGGGCGCCGTGTTACTCGGTCTCGTCGAGGGCGACGAAGCGGAGCTACCGGCGCGCGGAGCTGGGCCGGGCGAACGCCGCTACGAGGTCCTCAAGGTTCGCTGAGGCTTGTCGCGCCCAGGCCAAGCGTCAGCGAAAGCCCAGCCGTGCCGAACGCGCGGGCGCCCCGCTGCACCCCACTGACCAAGCTGGGCATCGTGCCCCCGCCCAGCGCTACCCCAAGACTCAGGCCGTGAAATGGCCCTCGCCGGCCGCGACCGAAGTCCAATGCCAGCCCGAGGTGAGCGGCTGGGTAGATCCCCCTAGCCTCAGCCGAAAGGAGCTTTCTGGCCGGCGGCTCATCCGGACAATCGATCCCGAAACGGCCGTCGTCAGCCACGCAATAGCGACCGGCGGCGTCGACGCCCGTCAGGCTGCCCGAAGCGCTAGCGTGCAGCTCTATCCACTTGCTGCTCGGCGTGAAGCGAAAGTTGGTCAGAAGCTCGAGCCCACCGCGAGCCGCCGAAAAGCTCGCGCCTCCGCCTGGTTGCTCGCCGCTCGCGTACGTGCCGTAAGCCAATAGGCCCGCGCTGAAGCGCCCCCCTCGATCGACGAAACGCCGGTAGCCGAGCAGCGGCTCGACCGCCGCGCCCTCGCTCGCATCCCCGGCATAGCGCGCTCCGACAAGCCAACCCGGCGCGGGCAGCAGCCTCTCCGGCTCAAACACCGCCAGCATCTGTGGCAACACGCTTGACTTCGGCTGCTCTTGAACCGCCGAGCTCAAGTAATAACCGGGCACCGCCGCCAGCTGCAGTGCGACCGAGGGGCGAAGGCTAGGCTGAGCAGAAACGCCGGTCATCGCTGGCATGGGCCCGAGGGTCGAGCAGCCGCCAACTCCAAAAAGCAGCCCAAGCGCGCCCAAAAGCCCGGATGAAGCGAAAGCGCGGCGCGTCATGCGTTGATTTAGAGCACGCCGACAGCGGCGCGGCTAGGCTTCGGGGACATGAGGGTTGCTGTTGCCACGGGCGCCATCGGACTCTTGCTACTACAGGTGGGCTGTGACGCGGAGGCGCGCGCTTGCCGAGAGAAGGTTGAGGTGGCGCAGCTGGCCGTGAACGGCGTCGACTCCAAGTCGATCCCGAGTCTCCGCGCGAGTCTCGTCCTCGTTGAGCAGGCCCACGCGGCCTGCACGGTGGCCAAGCTGGGGACGCTGCGCGACCAACTGTTAAAAGCCAAGCATGAACTGTCAGCGCAGCTGACCCTGCTCGAGCAGCGCGCGGCGCGCAAGCGCAAGGCCGTGCCGACGAAGGCCGAACTGGCTCTGCTCGTGAAGGGCGGCGACCCCAGCTGCCCCAAGGGTCAGGCGTATCAGCAGCGCGAAACCAAACAAGAGGTGCGCTGCACCGGCCCGCAGCTCGTCGAGATGAGCCGTGATGAACTGAAGACCTACTACGGCGAGCGCCGCTTCAAGCTCACCGCCGAGGAGGCCCCTATCAGTTTGAAGGCGGAGCTGGGTTCAGAAATGTACGTCTTCACCTTCGAGCATCCCGGTGCTGCCGCGCCCCGCTGCATCACGGCCTTTGCGGCGCCGGGGATGAGCTGGCAAGAGCTCACGTCCCGGCTCACGGGCGCCGCGCCCGAGAAGCTCAAACTCGACGCCCCCGTCCGGATCTCGGGCGCAGAATTGGCCCTCAAGGTGGAACACGCCGACGACCAGCCGACCGTGCGCCTAGGCCAATGCACGGGGCCCTGACTACTTGGCTCGTCCGCCGTTCGCCCGCGCCATGCAAGCGGTGGGGGCGGCTTCGGCGCTCAAGCAGTCAGGCTAACGCTGCAGCGCCGTGCGTGTGCTTCGATCCCGAGAGCCAACCTGGCCATGCTGGGGTGCCCAAGCCCATCTTGTCTGGCTTGGTCGAAGACAGCTGGCAGGGCGGCTAGCAATTTCGCGGCTGTCGTACGCGCCCGCTCGATCAGCCATGACTCCTCGAGGCCGCTCTGCGCGGCAAGCTTGCGAAAGTCGCTTGGGGCGACGAAGGCTACCTTGTAGGTGCTGCCGAGCTTCATGGCCAGCTTGAGGCGGCGTTGATCGAGCTCCGGATAGGGTAGAGCGCTACCCAGGTCGTACAGTGGAGCCAAGCGCACTTGACCCCGAGAGCCGAGCAGGAGCGAGTAGTTCTTGGCATGCGCGTCCGTGCCCGCGATCAGCCAATTGAAGACGAGCGCATCGAGAAAAGTCGAGACGTCCTCGGTTGGTCGGCTCGAATGCGCGCGCAATAGGTCGACGACCGCCAAAGTCAGCGAACGCTGACAAATGCGCAAGTCAACGATCGCTGACATTTGCACGAAGTCAGCGAACGCCGACATATCGAAGCGCCGCCCCCTGCTGGCTAATTCTCGGTCCTGTCCTGGCTCCCCCATCAGCTTGAAGGCCGAGCTGGGTTCAGAAATCTCGGGCGCGGAATTGGCCCTCAGGGTGGAACACGCCGACGACCAACCCACCGTGCGCCTCGGCCAATGCACGGGGCCCTGAAGGAGGGCGGCCGGGCGCCTGGGGCAGCTCGACCCGATGCCCGTGCGGCTCTATGCTGGCGAAAACCCGTGCTCCGATTCGCCCCCAGCAAGCCAGCTTCGCGTTCCTCTGGGTGGCTGCTGTGCTTCGCGTTGACGACCAGCGTGGCGGCCGGCAGCTGCTCCACCCACGGCACCGAAGAGACGCACCAGAGCGAGCTTGAGTGCGAGCTCAAACCCAGCCAAGCGTTCCACGATCGCATCGAACCCTTGCTGGCCGACGACAACGTCTCCACCTGCAATCAGTGTCACCTCTCGGGCGTCAACCTGTCGGCCTTCGTCCGCGAAACGCCATGTAAGACGCTGGCCTGCTTGGTCGAGCAGGGCCTGGTGGATCTACAGGTACCCAAGGAAAGCCCGATTCTTGGTTGGATCGAGCGGGCAACACCAGACAGCGGGCTCATCACCGAGCGCGTGATCAAGGCCGAGCGCGACGCATTTCTGGAGTGGATCCAGGCCAACGCGAGCTGCCCCGACGCCTGCGCCGGCGTGACGTGTGGGGAGCTCTCCCAGGGTCCGAAGTGCAGCAGCGGCACCGAGCAAGTCGAGTCCGAGCTGCCGGCCGAGGCCGTCACCGGCTGCTCGGACACCGAGCTTGAGCAGGCGTTCTACCAAGATGTGTACGCCTGGCGTGGGCGTTGCTACCCCTGCCACTTCGATACGGAGCCGAAGGCCGACGAGCTGGCGCCACGCTGGCTGAGCGCCGCGGGCAACTGCCAAACCGGTTCCGCCGCGTCGTTCAAGCGCCTGCTAACGCTCGGCTTGGTCGACACCGATACGCCAGCCGAAAGCCTACTCCTGACGAAGCCGCTCGACGTATCCCAGGGCGGGATCAAGCACGGAGGTGGCAACAAGTTCGAAGGCGTGGAGGACCCCGCCTACGTGAGTTTCCTTCGATTCGTCGAGCACTACGCCGAGTGCCGACCAGCTCAGTGAGCGCCGCCCGCGCCCGTCGCACCGCCGGCGCCCGTCTCTGCCAGCAAGCCGAGGCAGAGCGTTGCACAATCAGCGAAACCCGCCTCACACTTTACGGCGTCGCCGACGTGACCCAGCCCGTGACAAGCGTCCGCGGCCGCGTCGTGGTCGGCTGCCGCATGACAGAGTTCACCGAGGGCCGCGCAGTAGGGCGAGCCAGCAGGGTCGCTGCCACCACCGCCTGCCCCGCCCGCACCTTCAGCCGGCACGCAAACGTTGATACAGCTCTCGAACTTTGCCTCACACGCCTCCGCATCGCCCACGTGACCTAGTTCGTGGCATTCGCTCGCCGGGCCCGTGCCTGAGTCGGTCGCGTGACAGAGCGAGCCGAGCACCTCGCACTCGGCAGAACCCGCGCCGTGAGTGTCGGCGCCTCCGTGAGCCGCTCCGCCCTCGTGCGACGCGGTGCCACCCGCGTGTTCGGCTCCGCCATGGGCGCTCTCGCCCGCAGCGCCTTGGTCGCCGCTCTCGCTGTCGCTACAGGCCGAGAAGGCAAGGAGCGAAGTGGCAGTGAACAAGGCCAGACAGACGTGGGCGGGCTGCTTCATACGGGTGTCAATAGCACGGCCCAGGGGAGGGAAAAATGTGCCGACGGCAGCCGTAGTCCCGTGCCGGCTACGGCAGCCTGGCGGCCTGCGGCAGGCTCGGGCCGCTCTGAATGTAGCGGACGATTTCCTCCATCAGCAGCTTGTCGTTCTCTTCGCAGTCGCCCGACACGCTGCCGAAGCTTCGGCCCTTGCAGGCCTTGCGGCGGGCCTCGTAGGCCGCAGAGATGGCAGGCTGCGCCTCGAGCTGTTGCCGGAGCGGGAGGCCCAAGCGACGCCATTCGAGCTTCGACTGCAGGATCTGGCTCGGGCGGTCTTCGGCGTAGTCACCGTCGTGAATCGTGGCGCACGCGCCATTCCAGCGCAGCACGTCGTAGCCGGAGATATCGCCGACCTGGACTTGGCCGTCGTTGTTGCGGCGTCGGAGCGCCAACACCTCTTCGCCCCGCACGAGCTTATCGCCCAGCAGGGAGGCTCCGCCCGAAGCGTTGAACGGCTCTGCGCTCGCCAGCATATACAGGCGCTTCCAGGGCGTTCCGGGTGAAAACAGGTGCAGCGCCACGTCCGGATACACGTCGTCACAGAGTCGCACCACCCACCCCGGCGGAGGCACGCACTCGGCCTGGTGTTTCTTACCGCGCGCGCAGCGCGCCGGGATGGCGGGACCGGATGCGTCGCCGTCTTCGCCCGTCTGCGCCTCCGATCCCGAGCTGGCTTTCGTGGTCGGCGCTGAGCCACAAGCCGTCGTGAGGAGCGCCAGGAACAACAAGCTAAGGGTGCTGCGCATCGGAGCGATGCCAGCGAGTTAGCGCAGGACCCGCTACCCGACAAGCGCGCTGCCGCGCCGCGACAGCTGCAGCATGATTTGGCAGCGAGCTAAGAATCGGCCAGACTGGGCCGCACTTCATGTCCTTCGCAATCCGCCGAATTGGCTACCTCTGCCTTTCGCTGTGGGCTCTCGCCTGCGAACGCACGCCGGAGCCCAAGCTCGATACGGCGAGCCAACACGGCGCGACCGCACCGCCGCAGCGACCGCCCGCACGGGCCGCGAGTTCGGCAAGCCGCACCGCATCGCAGCCGTATCAATGGCCGGCTCAGCCACGCTTGGTCGCCATCGGTGACGTGCACGGCGACCTCCAGGCACTGCGCGCGGCGCTGCGGCTGGCCCAGGCCATCGACGACCAGGACCGTTGGATCGGCAAACAGCTGACAGTCGTGCAAACGGGTGACCAGCTCGACCGCGGCGATCAAGACCGCGGGGTCCTCGACTTGTTGGAGAAGCTCGAGGGCGCAGCCAAGGCGCAGGGCAGCGAGCTGCACGTTCTCAACGGCAATCACGAGCTGATGAATGCAGCCTTCGATTTTCGCTACGTGACGCCGCACAGCTTCGCCGAATTCCAAGAATTCGCTGGGCAAGCGCCGCTCACTGGCCCCATCCGCGAGCTGCCAGCCGAAGCGCGCGGGCGAGCTTGGGCCTTCGCGCCGGGCGGCAGCTATGCCCTCAAACTGGCGCGCCATGCGACCGTGGCCGTCATCGGGGATAGCCTGTTCGCCCATGCCGGAGTCTTGCCCGAGCACGTCGAGTACGGCCTCGGCCGCATCAACGCCGAGGTGCGGAGCTTCCTAGAGGGGACAGGGGCGCTGCCGGAGCTCTTGCAACGCGAAGACGCCCCCGTGTGGACCCGCCTCTATGGCAGCCCTGAGCTCGACGCGAGCACGTGCGCGGTCCTAGAACGGGTGCTCGCGCGCGTGGGCGCTCGCCGCCTCGTCGTGGGTCATACGGTGCAAAAGGCCGGCATCTCCTCGGCCTGCTCCGAACGGGTGTTTCGAATCGACGTCGGGCTCTCGGCCTACTATGGCGCCACGGTGCCGCAAGTTCTTCAGATCACGGCCTCCGGCACGCGCGTCCTCCGGGCGACAGGCGCGACCAAGCACAACGCCCACGCCGACCAGGTACACTCAGCCCCATGACTCGCGCCGTCATCGAAACCGCGCCGTTGGGCTTCCCCTGGCAGACACTGGACCCGTTCCTATTCTGCGTGCATCACGATGACGCCTACCCGGCGGGCAACGAGAGGCTCGGCCCTCAAGGCTCGCTCGCGGGGCGCAACCTGGGCAATGATTTCACCGTCAAGGACGGCTTTCGCATGTACCACGGCCAGGTGGTGCCTGGCTTTCCGCAGCATCCCCACCGCGGCTTCGAAACCGTAACGCTCGCACGGCGCGGCTACATCGATCACTCGGACTCGCTGGGCGCGGCGGCGCGCTTCGGTCGCGGGGACGCGCAGTGGCTCACGGCCGGCGGCGGCATCGTTCATTCGGAGATGTTTCCGCTGCTGGATGCGAACGAACCCAACCCCGTGGAGCTGTTCCAGATTTGGCTCAATCTGCCGAGCGAGGACAAGCTCGTGCCGCCCCACTTCTCAATGTTCTGGGAGCGAGACATCCCGCGCCGTGTCTTCACGGATGTGGCCGGCCGGACCACGGAGGTGACCGTCGTCGCAGGCAAGCTCGATGGCGCGGAGCCGCCGTCGCCGCCGCCCAAGTCCTGGGCCTCTCGCCCCGACTCGGATGTGGCGATCTGGTGCATTCGGATGCAGGCGGGCGCCAGCTGGAGCTTACCGGCCGCTCGCCACCCAGAAGCGGTGCGCGCGCTGTATTTCTTTGCGGGGTCGAGCCTTCAGATCGGCTACGACCAGCTCCGCAGCCACGCCGTTGCCGTGGTGCGGTGCGACAGCGCTGTCGTGCTTCAGGCGGGCGACCAGGACTGCGAGCTCCTGCTGCTGCAGGGTAGGCCTATCGGCGAACCGATCGCCCAGCACGGCCCCTTCGTGATGAACAGCCACGCAGAAATCCAGCAGGCCATGGCCGACTACCAGCGCACGCGCTTCGGCGGCTGGCCCTGGCCGGCAGACGATCCCGTGCACGGACGGGAGGCGCGACGCTTCGCCCGGCACAGCGACGGTCGCCTGGAAGAAGTCGAACCGTAACCGTTAGGCCAAAATCCGCGAGCGCAGCAGTTCCCAGGCTCGTCGGCGATGTGAACGCGCGTCCTTCTCGGCTGCGTCGAGCTCGGCGAACGTGCGCGTCTCACCCTCAGGAATGAAGATAGCGTCCCAACCAAAACCCCCGCTGCCGCGCGGCTCCGCGGCCAAGCTGCCGGCTGCGCTACCCTCGACGACCTCGCTGCCGGATTCAGAACAAATTCCCAGGGCGCAGACGGCGCGCACCCGCCGGTCTCCCAAGCCGTCGGCTGCTCGACAAATGGAAGCGAGGCCTCCCTGCTGCTCCCAATACTTGATGAAGGGGCCCGGAAACCCGCCCAACGCCAAGAGCTCGACGCCCGCGTCTTCAACGATGACGGGGCGACCCAACTTGGCGTAGGCGAGCTTGGCTTTGGCGAGCGCCACTTCTCGAACGCTCGGCGCCTGAAGCTCGGCCAGCTCAAGCTCCACACGCTCAAGCGGGCGACCCAGGATGCGTTCTGCTTCCTGCCACTTGTTGAGGTTCGAAGTGACGAAGACCCAGGAATGATCCATGAAGAGCGGGCTCTGGTTAGCGCTATTGGGCGGGCGTGGGTAGCGGCGGCGCCGCCGGCGTCAGCGCGACGTCGCCGCCAATTCGCCGCGGCTTCCAATGTTTTGGCGACAAGAACGAGTAGAGCGCGGGCACGAGGAATAACGACAGGAACGTGCTGCTGAGCAGTCCGCCCACCACCGCGATGCCCAGGGACTGGCGGCTCCCGGAGGCCGCGCCGAGAGAGAGCGCTATCGGCAGCACACCCAGAATCGTGGCCAGGCTGGTCATCAAGATCGGTCGGAAGCGCTCGGACGTAGCCTGCAGCACAGCCTCTAGCTTGCCAAGCCCCGCGTCACGCCGCTGGTTGGCAAACTCCACGATCAGGATACCGTTCTTCGTCACCAGCCCAATCAGCATGATGATCCCGATCTGGCTAAATATGTTGAGGGACGAGCCCGTCAGGTGCAAAGCCAACACGGCGCCACTGGCCGCCATGGGCACGCTAAGCAGGATCGTGATGGGGTCGATGAAGCTCTCGAATTGAGCGGCCAACACCAGGTACACGATGAGCAGGGCCAACGCGAAGGCGAACACGAGGCTCGAGGAGCTGTCCACGAAGTCCCGCGATTGCCCGGCGAGCGTGGTGAGAAAGCTGGCGGGCAAGGTTTCCTTGGCGACTGCGTCAAGCGCAACGATACCATCGCCCAGCGTGTAACCCTCAGCCATTCCGCCAGAAATGGTGGTCGAGAGGTAGCGATCGAAGCGATAGATCGCCGACGGCACGACGCGCTCGTCCCAACTCACCAGATTGTCGAGCCCAAGCATGCTGCCGTCACGCGCTCTCACGAACAGCTTCTTGAGGTCGTCCGGCTCATTGCGAAACTGGCGATCGAGCTGGCCAATCACTTGGTACTGCCTGCCGTTCATCAGGAAGTAGCCGAAGCGCTGGTCGCCGAACGTGAGCTGCAAGGAGCGAGCGACATCGAGCGCGGACACGCCAAGCTCGGCGGCCTTTTGCCGATCGATATGCACGGCCGCTTCTTCGCGATTCACCTTCAAGTCGGCGTCGATGAAGCGAAGCTCGGGGCGTTTCTGGGCCGCATCCAGGAACTTTGGCAACACCTTCAGCATCTCGTCCAGGTTCGGCGCTTGCAGCACGTACTGAAGCGGTTGACCGCCGAAGCGATCGCCGATGGTCGGGGGCTGCGCAGGAAACACCCGAAGCGCCGCGAAACCACCGAGTGACCGGGAGATCTGCTGAAACACCTGCTCCTGTGAGCGCTGCCGCTCGCCCGGTTCCTTGAGGTACACGTTCTGGACTCCGGTATTGACCGGTCCACCAAACAGCGCGGTAATGCTGTACGTCCGGCTCAGCTCCGGCACGTTGTCATGCACCCAGAGGGCGATCTCGTCGAGCGCGCGCACCGTATAGTCGAAGCCGGCCGTCTCAGGCGCCC
>JANNWK010000852.1:0-9719 GCA_031408355.1 Myxococcales bacterium | reverse complement strand
GGCGCCGCCCGGGCCTTGTTCGGCAGCTCCGCTCGCGCTGCAAGGATCAGCGCCGAAGTTTGACCTGCCTGGGCTGTCGCCGAGATCTGGGTCGCGAGCATCACGGCAACCGCGGCGGTGCTTGCCGCCGCGATGAGCGCGAGGACCGTGCCCCAAGCCTTCATGTCCCTGTCCCTGCCCCTATCCCTGAGCGTGCTTCCCGGCGCCTGCGCAGCGCGCGGCGGACCAGGAAGGAAGCCAGCAGCACCAGAGCGACGCCGATCGCGCCCGCCGTGAGCTGCAGTTTCACGAAGTAGTGGAGAGCCTCGCTGACCGTACCGGCGCAGCTGAAAGCATCCCCGCTGAGCGGCTGGTACAGCCAGCTGACCAGCAGCGGCCCGTTGAGGCAGGCGAGCACGAGGCCAACCAACGCACCGACCGATGCTTCGATAGCGCGCCTGCGACCAGATTTACCCCCGCCTGCGCTCGCGATCTCGGACTCCGACATGGCCTGATAGCATAAACGGGTTCGCCCGAACGTCGAGGGTCAGCCCGAAAAGTGCCCGTCATTTCGGGGCTTAGGCGAGCTGGGCTAGACTCTTGCCCCATGTTGCTCGTGAAGGTAGCCGCGGCCACCCTGAACCAGACCCCCCTGGATTGGGATGGCAATGCCGCGCGCATTCGCAGCGCGCTTTCGCAGGCGCGCGCCGAGGGCGTGAGCGTGCTCTGTCTACCTGAGCTCTGCATCACCGGCTATGGCTGCGAGGACGCCTTTCTATCTCCAGCGGTGCGCGTCACCGCACTCTCGATGCTCGAGAGCTTGCTACCGGAGACGCGTGGGCTTATCGCCTGCTTTGGGCTGCCGCTTCAACATCACCAGGGCGTGTTCAACGTGTGCGCGTTGGTGGCGGACGGTAGGCTCTACGGCTTCGTCGCCAAGCGCGCCCTGGCGGGTGACGGCATCCACTACGAGCCGCGCTGGTTCAAGCCGTGGCCCGCCGGAGCGCGGACTACGATTTCGGCGCTTGGCGCCGAAGTTCCGCTCGGGGACGTGTACTTCGACTGCGCCGGAGTGCGGCTCGGCTTTGAAATTTGTGAGGACGCCTGGGTGGCGGAGCGGCGTGGCGCGGAGCTTGCGCTGGCCGGGGTCGACTTGATCCTGAACCCCTCCGCGAGTCACTTCGCGTTTGGAAAGCACAGCGTGCGGCGTCGTTTGGTGCTCGAGGGCTCGCGGGCCTTCGGTGTCACCTACCTGTACGCCAACTTGCTTGGCAATGAGGCGGGGCGCGCAATCTACGACGGCGATGCCTTGATCGCGAGCGGCGGAGTGTTGCTGGCGGAGGCTCGTCGGTTCAGCTTCGCCGAGTCGCAACTCACGAGCGCCGTCATCGACGTGGAGCTCACGCGAACCCGTCGTGGCGCGCTCTTGGGCTCCTCGCCGAGCGTGAGCGAGGCCCCCGGTTGCTCCGTCGAAGTGGCGTTCTCGTTCCCGAAGCAGGCCCCGATCCCGCCGGCCCTGGCGACGGCAGCCTGGGAAAGCGCTGGCCACGTGAAAGAGGAGGAATTTGCGCGCGCGCTCGGGCTCGGCCTGTTCGACTACCTGAGGAAGAGCCACTCGCGCGGCTTCGTCGTGTCGCTGTCGGGCGGGGCGGATTCTGCCGCGGTCGCGTCGGCCTGTGCGTTCATGGTTCAGCTTGCCCTCGAGGATCTGGGCTTGGTCGGACTCAAGCGGGCGCTTTCGTACATGCCGGAGCTCGAGGCTGCCGCCGACGCTCGCGGCATCGTGCGCGCGCTCTTGACCACGGTCTACCAGGCGACTCAGCATAGCTCGCAGGCAACTCGGAGCGCTGCCAGTGCATTGGCGGCGGCCATCGGAGCGCGCCACATAGAGCTCGACGTGGATGCCCAGGTGCAAGGTTATGTGGCGCTGATCGAAGGAGCGTTGGGGCGAAAGCTGGCTTGGGACAAGGACGACATTGCGCTGCAAAACATTCAGGCGCGCAGCCGTGCCCCGAGCGTCTGGCTGCTGGCCAACCTCGCGGGCGCCTTGCTGCTTTCCACGAGCAATCGCTCCGAAGCCGCCGTCGGCTACGCCACCATGGATGGCGATACGGCGGGGGGGCTTTCGCCCATCGCCGGAATCGACAAGGCCTACCTGCGACGCTGGCTGGTGTGGCTTGAGCACACAGGCCCGCTTGGCGTAGGCGGCATTGCAGCGCTGGCCGCGGTGAACGCGCAGGCTCCGACGGCGGAGCTGCGTCCCGCGGCTGCCCAGCAGACGGACGAGGCCGACCTGATGCCGTACGATCTGCTCGACGCGATCGAGCGCGCAGCGATTCGTGACAAGCGCGGTCCGCTCGAGGTTTACGAGCTGATGAACGCGCTATTCCCGCGCTATTCGCAGGCTCAGCTCGTTGTCTGGCTCGAGCGGTTCTTTCGACTTTTCGCGCGAAACCAGTGGAAGCGAGAGCGCTACGCTCCCTCCTTCCACGTGGACGACGAGAACCTCGACCCCAAGACCTGGTGCCGCTTCCCGATCCTCTCTGGTGGATTCGAACGCGAACTCGCGGAACTCAGGCGCACGGTGCTGGGACCCACTGCGAGCTGAGCGCTGGCGCTCAGCCAGCGACGTCCCTAACGGTGGACGACGATCGTCGTGGCGGGCCCGCGCCACGGGAGCCAGCGTACGCCGTGCCAGCCCGCCGGGAGCTGGGGCTCGCTCCACTCGAAGATCCGCTTGCCATCGAGCGGCGAAAGATTGATGCAGCCGCCGCTCTTGTAGGCGCCCCAATCGTCGTGCCAGTAAGCGCTGTGCAGCGCGTGTGGTCCGCTGAAGTTCTGCGTCCAAGGTACGGCTGTGTGGATTAAGTTTCCCGGAGCCTCCATGGTGGCGGTGGCGAATTTTCCGGAGATGGGAAATGAACCGAGCGGCGTCCTGGCCTCTGGTATCGGATCCTCGCCGACCTTGGCGGGACCGCCGCGGCCCGGGGAGACGAGCGTGGTGAACACCGGAGTCTCTCCTTCGTAGGCGATGAGCCAGCCCTGAGTGACCGACACCTCGAGCCAGGTCCCCCGGCCCTTGGGCGTCGTGTCACCCCAGGGCGGCTTGCTCGACGGCTTCGGCACCACCGCGTCCGACTCTCGCACGAACGAGCCTTCCTGCGTTTCCAGGAACTTTTCGCCCTCGAGCTCGGCCCGCTCGCCTGTGAGGGCCACGTGGCTCAGCCGCGGGAAGGTGTCACTCGTCTCACGCAGGGCGCCGGCGACACGCCTGAACTTTGGCCGCGCTTTGCCGCGGAAGAAGGCCAGCGGCAGCTTGGTCTCGCGGCCCAGCTCAACGCCCTTGAACTCGTGACGCGGCAGCGGCGTAACCCGGGATTTCGGCACGTAGCTGAGATCGGCGCCGAGCAGGAAACTTTCGGCGCCCACCGTCAACTCCGAACTGTAGGCGACCGTCGAGCCCGAGCTCAGTTTGGTTCGGCTGTCGTGGACACTATTGGGGAGCCCAGGGAAGGCCAGGGGCGAGCCCTGCAGCGAGAGTAGGCGCGTGAGGCTCTTGGCCTCGCCGTACTGGTGCGGCCACGCTGAGCTCAGGTCGGCCGCATGGCGCTGGACGGCTTGGAACCCTGCGTCCTCCTTGTCCAGCGTGGCCCGTAGGCCGTCGACGCAGACGTAGCCAAAGGGCTCAACGGCGTACCAGTACATGCAACCGGGTCCGTAGACGGGCTTGCCGCTGACCAGCTGGGCGGACTCGCCTGTCCACAGGTAACCGATCCACTGCTTCGAAGCGTCGGGCTCCGGGCGGATCCAGACGAAGCGTGTCTTGGCGTAGACACGAGGCCCGGCGGCGACAGGCGCGGGGGCGACAGACGCGGGCGCCGCGCTCGGTTGGCTGGAGGGCGCGGCCGGACTGCCACTGGGGCTGGCTGCTCGGAACGCTGCGCTGGTAGCGGGTGCGCCGTGCGGAACCGCTGGCGCACGCTCACAGCCCAGGAAAACCCAGGCGCACAAGCAGGCCGAAAAACGCGCCGAAGGACGCACGGGCGGACCGTAGCTCAGGCCGCTCGGCGGCGCCAAAATCGCCGACAATGGGCGCCGGGCAGGCCAGGCCGCGGGTGTAGCATCAGCGCGCGTGCTCGACCTTTCACCACCCGGGAGCGAAGTCGAGCTCATGCGGCGAGCGCACGGGCTTGCCGGCTTGAGGCTCGGCGAGCTCGCGGAGCGCTTGGCAAGGCCTGTTCCGCAGGACCTTCGGCGCGCCAAGGGCTTCGTGGGGGGCCTCGTGGAGAAGGCCTTGGGCGCGAGCGCAGGTTCCCGCGCGCAGCCCGACTTTCCGGAGCTGGCCATCGAGCTCAAGACTCTGCCTGTGGACAGACGTGGCGCCTCGCTCGAATCGACGTTCGTCTGCACCATTCCGATCGCCGAGATTGGTGACGTCGAGTGGGAAGACTCGCGGGTGCGGCGCAAGCTCCTTCGCGTGCTCTGGATCCCGGTGGAAGGCGAGCGATCCATCGCGGTCGCCGAGCGTCGCATCGGCCAACCGCTACTTTGGAATTTGGGTGCCGAGGACGAAGCGGCGCTCCGCCAGGACTGGGAGGAGTTGGCCGGTCTCATCGGAGGCGGCCACGTCGAGTCCCTGACCGGCCATCTAGGGCGCTCGCTACAGATCCGCCCTAAGGCCGCCGATTCGAGGGCCAGGCGCCTGGGCTTCGACGCGGAAGGCCTGCCGTTCGCCGCGCTGCCGCGAGGCTTCTACCTGCGAGCTTCTTTCACGCGCGCCCTGCTCGAGCGCCACTACGCGTTACCGCGCTAGTTTGGTGCGCGCGCGATGGCCAGGTGCAAGTGGTCGTGGTGGTCCGCGTTGCTGTCGGGCGTGAGCAGTTCCTGGAATAGTCGCAGCTGCGCCAGTCGGCAGGCGAGGCGATTGAGCAGCGGCGCGTCGTTGGCGCAGCCGTTGGCGAGCCCACGCGCGAAGTCGCGCTCGACCTCGTAGTTCTGCCCATTTGCCGTCACCGCGTGAACGTCGAGCGCCAGGCCGTAGGCGTGCAGGCTCAGACGACCGACCTTGGCCATTCGATACGAGTACGCGCCGGAGAAGCGTACGCTGGTGACACCAAGCCGTGACAGCTCCGGTCCGATCTTGGACAATCCGAGGGCGAGCCGGCAGTCGGCGATCATCTCGCCCGCCCCCGCACTAAAATACCGGATAGGTCCGATCGGTCCCGTGATGGTCACCGGCGTTTCCACGCCGCGCTTGTTCGATGCCGCTTCGAACTTCACGCCTGCCAGCCGCAGCTGCTCTAGGCAGCCGTCACCCGCCGGGATCTCCGCGGCCACGCGCTCCGGTGCGAGCGGTCGTGGTCGCCCGTCGGCGTAGGTGGGCACTCCCGGAGCCGCGGCGAAGCGCAGCGGCGACAAGACCGGCGCAGCCTCTGGTGCTCGGGTTGATCTTTGCGACACACGAGGCGGCCAGCTGTAGTCGGCAGCTCCGAGCACCCAACCTGCGGCGCTGCTCTGGGAAGGGAAATCTGCCTCGCCACTTGCGCGCGCGCAGCCCACCAGCAGCCCGGCGAAGAGCACTTTGGCGAGCAGGTTGCGCACGGCCAGCATCACGGACGAAATTCTGGCGGCTTGCGCCGAAGAGAGCCAACAAACTCGTTTATGTAAGCTGTGCCCGCGGCCTGAGCCCGCTGGCACTAGGCGAAAAAGGCGCGGATCTTGTCGGCGCTCGCCAGCGCGTCGGCTCGGCCAATCTCCATCAACTCGTTGGCGAAGCCGCCGTCAAACAGCATGTACGAGGCCCAGTCAGCTTCTGCTTCTGGGCTGTCACGCGCCGCGCGATCAAGAATGTAGCGGGCGATGGGCTTTAGCTCCTTGAGCTTGAGCGAGTTGCGAATGTACTCCGCGGCAAGTCGCCCCAGATCCCGCGAGGGCGAGAAGACCAAGGTCTTCAAGCGACGGTAGGGCACGCCGCGGTGCTGCACCCAAACGCTCTGAACGCGGGCCAGGTCCTCCGGGGACAGCGTCGTTTCCAGGATCCCCATCATTTCATTGAGGCGTTCAAGCACCTGGAGATCGTAGCGAACGGGATCGAGCAGCAGAGCGTTGAGCAGTTTGCCGACCAGAAATACGGGACTGAGGTCGCGTCCGGCCTCCGGGTCGTCGACCTCGGCGGCTGCCACTTCGCGCACTGAGCGTTCGTGTCGGCAAGAGATGACGACAAGGCGCTCGGCACCGGCCCGGATCGCCGGCGCCATGGGCGTGTTGAAACGTAGACCGCCGTCGCAATAGTAGTGGTTGCCTAGCTTGCGTGTCGGAAACAGCAACGGAATGGCGGCTGAGGCCAGCACGTGATCCGCGGTGATCGGCTCAAAAACCGTAAGGCGGCGTTCGTCCCGCGTCGCTTCGACCCGGACCGCCGGGCCACTCTCCGTGAACATGGTCGTGCGGCCCGACACGACGTGGAGCGCCGCGACCATCAACGCCCGCACCGTGCCCGCTTCGATGTTCCGGTGCAGGCGTTCCCAGTCGACGGTGCGACGCACCAGGATTTCTAGAGCACGCGTGTCGAGCAAGGACTTCCCCGGCGTTGTGGTCTTGGCCCAGCGCTTGAGGCTATCGGGAATGGTCGCCAACCCGAACAGCCGGACCCGAACATGGTCATCGATACGCAGGCTTCGCCAGGTATCCAATAGGCGTTCCACCCGGTGATCGGGGCTGTCGGCGTTGGCGGCGAAATAGGCGGCGTTGATGGCGCCGACCGAGGTGCCGGCCAGGATGTCGAACAGCGCCGGGCTCTCGGGCGCCGGGTCCATCACGTCGACGATGCCGGCGACCACGCCCACTTCGTAAGCGCCCCGCATGCCTCCGCCGGAAAGCACCAGGGCCGTGGGCGGCCGGTTAGGGGGCATCCCCCGAATTGTGCCTCAATCTGCTGGCATATGTCCAAAACCTGGCTTCGAGACCAGCGCAGGCGGGACGGCGGCTCCCGGATCCGCGGATACATTTGGGCCTTGGGAAGCTGTTCAAGTGGCGCTTCCACTGCGACAATCGCTAGGCATCATGGGCGTCGCGAAAGCCAGCTCAGTCTCCGTCCCAGCCCAGGCCGCGCTGTCGTTGCAGGCGGCCGGCCGCACTGACGTGGGCCGACGTCGCCCGCACAATGAGGATGTGGTGCGGGTGCGTGACGACCTCGGCTTGTTTGTCGTGGCGGACGGGGCCGGTGGTCACAACGCCGGTGAGGTGGCCAGCGCCCTCGCCGTTCGTTCGATGGAGAACTACTTTGGCGCGACCATCCGCGCCACGCACGAACAACCGGAGTTCAATCGGCTGGGCATGCCGAACGGGGCGCGGCGCCTGTCCTCCGCCGTGCACAAGGCCAACCGGGACGTGGTCGAGATCGCTCGCACGTCTCCTCGCCATCGAGGGATGGGCACGACGGTCGTCTCGGCCTGCTTCTCGCCTCGTTCCGGCTTGATGCACGTGGCTCACGTCGGCGATAGCCGCTGCTACCGCATGCGCGGTGGCGATCTAGAGCTGCTCACTCAGGATCACTCACTTCTCACCGACGTCCTGGAGCAACGCCCAGATCTCGACGACGACATGTTGGCTCGGTTGCCCAAGAATATCGTCACGCGCGCTCTCGGCCTCGACGGGCAGCTTAGGGTGTCGATTCGGTCCTACGCGGTGGTGGAGGGAGATCGCTACCTGCTCTGCTCCGACGGGCTGAGCGGGCCTGTAGCGGCCGCTGAGCTTGCGGCGACGCTGGCCCTACAAGAGCCGCCGGACGCCATCGCGGCGGCGCTCATTCAGCTCGGCAATGACCATGGTGGGCCGGACAATATTGCCGCTTTGGTGATTGATTGCCAGGGCGGACACAAGAACGCGCTGCCCGCGGACAGCGTGCCGCCACCGCCGCCCGAGCTGCTGGCCATGCTGGAAGAGGCCTCGCATTCGGATCCGGAGCTACTCATTTTGGGGATCCAGGATCTGGACGTCGCCGAGGCGGTAAGCGCGAGCGACTATCTCCTGAAAGCGCTAGAAGGCCTGCTTGGAAAACGCTGAGTTAGAGACGCCTGCCGCCCCACAAGAGCTGCTTCCGCACGCCCCTCCGGTGCTCGCGCCGGAGCTGTTGCCGGTGGGAGGTCAGGTGGGGCCCGAGCCCGAGGACTTTCAAGTCGACGAGGTGCCGCTCTATGCTTGCAGCGGCAGCGGCGAGCACCACTACGTACAGCTTCGAAAGCGCCTGCTTACGACGCCGGAGTTGGTCCGGCGCGTGGCGCGTGCCACCGGCGTGCACGAGCGCGACATCGGCTACGCGGGGATGAAGGACAAGTACGCTGTCACGACCCAGTGGCTTTCGCTGCCCGGCAAGGCCGTGATCTCGGCTGCGCAGGATCTAGGTCCTGGCCTCGAAATTCTGGCCATTTCCCGGCATGAGAACAAGCTTCGAACCGGACATCTGCTGGGCAATCGCTTCACCATCACGTTGGTGGGGGTGGAAGATGAGGCCGAAGCTCGTGCCGAGGCTGTGGCGCAGGCGCTGCGTAGTCGCGGCCTGCCTAATTACTTTGGCGCCCAGCGCTTTGGTCACGGCGGGCGCAACGTGCGCGACGCGCTGCTCTGGCTTGCTCGCGGAGCGCGGGGGCGCGGGCGCTTTGAGCAGAAGCTCTTCCCCAGCGTGCTTCAGGCGGAAGTCTTCAACCGCTACCTGAGCGCGCGCCTCAGGCTTGGCGCCGATCAGCTGATTGCGGGGGAGGTGGTGCGGCTCGAGGGCGCGGGCGCCATGTTTCGCGTGGATGACGTGGCGCAGGAGCAACCGCGACTCGCTGCGCGGGATCTGCAGCTGACGGGGCCCATGATCGGGCCCAAGATGCGGCCGGCGGCTGCGGATGCGCTTGAGCTGGAACGCCGAGCGTGGCAGGAGATCGGGCTTGGCGAAGAGGCCCTAGCAACGCTTGGTCGTCTGGCGCCCGGTACGCGTCGCGACTTGTTTGCGCCGCTGACTGGCTTGAGCATCGAGGCAGGACCGGCCGGCGCTGTGAATCGGCTTCGCTTGAGCTTCACGCTTCCCGCTGGCGGCTATGCGACTGAAGTGCTCCGGCAATTGACCCACGCTCCTTTTCTCGGGCCTGCCCACGAGCGTGCCGTCCCACCCGAGTCCGAGACCGAGGTCGAAGTGGAGTCGGGCTAGCAGGGGCCAGCGCGCCGCTACGGCCCGACGCGCACCGTGGAAATGGTGGCGTCGTCGACGAAGAGGGTGGACTCCGCTGGGTCGAGCTGGCTCCCGCCGTTGCCAACGCTCCAAAACATTGGGATCCGGGGCGCCTCGTTCAGGTCGGTCCGGCGCAGCATCGATACGCCGTCGAGCCAGAACTCCAGCGTTGTCGGTACTCCCGGACCGTGGGCGAGGTGCGCCTCGAGGTGGAACCAACGACCGATGGGCAGCGCTGGAAGTCCGGAGGCCTGAGTATCTTGGCCGCGCTCGTGATCGTACAAGTCGAATGAGCTGTAGTCGCCCTCGCCGCGGAACAGGCCCAGATCCCAAAGGTTCTTCGCGCTCCCATCGTCGTTTACGTCCGCCTGCGCCCTGAACAGCATCAAGGTCCACCACTGGCTCGAGACGTGGTCTTCGACGACGTAGAACCAGGCCCCATAGTAGGCCGTTTGGGCCGGCACCCGCCGATACAGTCGGCAAATGGGCGCGCGTCCGCCACTGGTATCGATGTGGATCTTGACGG
>JANNWK010000851.1:0-2390 GCA_031408355.1 Myxococcales bacterium | reverse complement strand
CCATTGCCACAGCCATCGACGCTCTTCCCGAACGCCTGCGCCTGGTGCTCGGGCTCCATTACCAAGAAGAGTGCAGTCTGCGGGAGATTGGCGAGGTGCTGGGCGTCACGGAGTCGCGGGTCTGTCAGCTGCACGCCGAGGCTGTCCATCTGATTCGAGGCAGGCTGGAAGCGCGACCACGGCGCGCCGGCGGTTGAACCGCTCGCTGCCCTAAGGTTTTGGGGCAGGGGGCCGTTCTACCGATTACGCAGCGGTGCCGGCCACGAGCTGGCACTCGGATTGCAAAGAACCTGAAACCAACGTCCTCCGGCCCTTGCCGGGGCCAAACCAAATTCGGGATCTCCTATGAACATCAACAGTCAGCGTTTCGGTAGCCTCGATGTCGAGGAAGCGGAATTACTCACGTTTCCTGCGGGAGTGATCGGCTTCCCCACCGAACAGCGCTTCACGCTCGTTCCTCACCAAGGCTCCGGCTATATCGCCTGGCTGCAGTCGGTAACGACCGCAGAGCTAGCTTTTCCCGTGGTTTCCGCGCACGCGTTCGGCGACAAGTACCCGGACGTGCCAGTTTCGGCCGCCGCCGAGGAGGCAGGCGTCTCGGGCCCTGAAGAGGCGCTGGCCGTGATGGTGGTGCTGTGCGCGCTGGTCGGCCAGCCCGCTACCGTCAATCTACTGGCGCCGATCGTGGTCAACGCGGCGACGCGGATGGGGGCCCAGGTCATCCTCGAGGGCACTCGCTTCTCGACGCGCGAGTACTTCGCTCTCCCGGAGGCGGCGCGTTCGACGCCGCCCGCCAACGGCGAGCAGGCGGCTACCTCAGCCGCTGAGTGATCCGTCCCCAATCGCTACGCCAGAGAGGGCTCAATCGGTGTCAGCTTCCGTCTCTCCAGAAAACTTCGGGCGCGATGAAGACGTTTGGTTTGGACGTCGCGACGAAGACGCTGAAGTTGCAGCGAGTAAGAGCCTGGCGGCCACCGCCGCGCGCATCGTGGGGGCCAAGCCCTTCCCGGTGGCGGCCAAGCGACTCGAAGAGCTGACCCGGACTCCGAGCGCCCGGATCGAGCAGGTGGTGTCCGTGCTGGAGAGCGATCCCGCGCTCTCGGCACGGCTGCTGCGCTTGGTCAACTCGGCCGGCTACGGCCTGAAGGCTCGCTGCACCTCGGTTCGGCATGCCGCCGTGCTGGTTGGTACGCGAAGGCTCAATCAGGTCGCGACCACCGCGGCCATCTTGGATCTATTCGAGAGCAGCAACGGTCTGGCCGCCGAGCTGCTGGAGCATGCTTCGATTGTCGGCTCGCTGTGCCGGTACCTGGCCGTGCACCTTGGTCTGCCTCACGACGAGCTGTTCACCTGCGGGTTCTTGCACGACATCGGCAAGATCATGCTGCTCGACACGGAGCGAGAGATTTACCCCTCCGTGCTGCAACAGTTCGGCGGACAGTTCGACACCATCCACGAGCAGGAACGGCGCATTTTTGGCTTCGATCACGCCGTGCTCGGCGCGCACGTCTTGACCGCCTGGAATATCCCGGAGCCGGTGCCGAAGGTGATCGCCTGGCACCATCAGCCGGCGCGCGCGCTCCAGGATAGCTTGCTGTCTGCCATGGTGCAGACGCTTCGCCTCGCCGACATGCTCGCCTACGACCTGGGTCGCCACGAGGAAGCCGCGGGAGTTCAACTGGTCGCCGCCAGCGACGCGGCCCGTTACCTGGACATCTCGGAGCCGCAGCTCGCGGCCATGTGGGGTGATCTTGGCGCGCTGCGCGAACGCAGCCGGGCTCGCTCTCACGGTGAAGCGGACTTGGAGGTGGCCGAGCCCCGCTTCGATGTCCCAACGTCGTTGCGGCCGCGCGGGTCCATTTCGCCGCGTTCGATGCGCACCAGTTCGCGGCCGACCTACGGCTCGCTCGTGCCAACCGATTCGGATCCGCCGGGCTCCGTGCGGCCGGAGCAAGCCAGCCAAGATTTGCCCAAGCGGCTTTCGTGCGTGGTCTGCGGCACCGGTGGCTTCGGCAATATTTGCCAGGCGTGCGGCGGCAATGTTTGCCCCAGCCATCAGGTGGGAACCGACGAGTGGTGTTCGCTGTGCGAGGACGAATTTGTGGACTTCAAGTCCAGCTACCGTCTTCCGCCGAGCGCCCTGACTGGCGCCGGAAGCGTGGTGATCCTGAGCCTCATCGGCTCGCTCGCCAGCGCCTGGTCTGCCGGCAATACGGGCGTCTCGGCTCTCGCGGCGCCACTCTTGATGGGCGTGGTCTGGGTTCTGGTGCTGCCGATCGCGGTACGCTTGTGGGTCAAGCTACGCTTCATGAAGGGGCTCACGCGGCGAACACCGCCGCAGGCCGCCGCCCCCAGCAGCCAGCTCCACAGCGGGAGCACGAGCCAAAGCA
>JANNWK010000850.1:0-1593 GCA_031408355.1 Myxococcales bacterium | reverse complement strand
CGACGCCCGAGACTCCGTTTCCCGTGAGACCGTTGAAATCGATGTGGAAGCAGGCCGTGGGCTTTTGCGCGCTCGGCGCTTCCGTCACGGGGTTGTAACAGGTGGTCGTGCTGCGGGTGCTGTTGCCCTCGCCGATGAAGTCGCGAAAGATGATCGGGAGCTGGAGTTGTGCGGGCGGCACTCCCACTTGATCCGTGCAGCCGTAGCCTGCCTCCACGGTGCAGGTGGCGGAGCAGCCGTCGCCGTCACGCGCGTTACCGTCATCGCAGACTTCGGTATCGAAACGCTGCCCATCGCCGCACACGGCCTTGCACACGCCGTTTGTGCAGCTCGGCTGGCCTCGGCAGGCGTAGCAGCCGTCGAAGGGGCGGAGGTTGCCGTCCTCACACTGTTCACCCCGTTCTACTTTGGCGTCGCCACATTGGACGGTGTGACAGCCGTTTTCATCGCAGTCGGAACCGTCGTTTATCTTGCATGCCGTACAGCCCACCGTTGCGTTCGGAAAGTCGCACTCCTCGAAGGCGGCGAGCTTGCCGTCGCCGCAGGCGGCCGCCTCGCAGCGAAGTCCAGGGACCGGGCAAGCCCAGCCGTCTTCCACTGTGCAGTCAGCTGCGCAGCCGTCGCTGGGATCCTCATTGCCGTCGTCGCAGGTTTCGTTGCCCGTGACCTTGCCGTCGCCGCACTCGACGTTGCTCACGCACGGCTGTCCCGGCGTGGGGCAGGCGTAGTTCGCTTCGAGCGTGCAGTTCGCGGTACAGCCATCGCCCGAGTCGCCGTTGGCGTCGTCACACTCTTCGCCATCGACGTTCATCGCGCCGTCTCCGCAGGCCGGATCGGGAATCGCGCCGATGCAGTCGGGTGACGACGGATCGCATCCGCCGTCGTCGCTGCCTCCGTCGCCCTGATCACCTCCGAGGTTGACGCTCAGGCTCCCGCCGCTGCCGCCCTTCCCGGTGTTTGCGCTACTGCCGCCCTTCCCGGTGTTTGCGCCGGTGCTGGGATCGTTTTTCGATACTTCAGCCGGAGAGCCACACTGAACCAGAGCCAACGCCCCGAGACCCAGCCACGGCATTGAGCGAGCTTTCATTGTATGAAGAAAGTTACCGGCGAGACGTCACGGACGATAGAGCAAACCGATTGAAGTCTATAACAAAACGCGCATGCTCCGTAAGCACGGCACGTGCCGCTGAGTTGGCTCGACTTCGCACTTCCGCGAGGAGTAGGTGAGTGTGTGAGAGTCGCGCCACGACGACGCTTGCCACAGCGATGGGGCTCGGGCTTCGGCAGCAGCACCGGGATGCCGCCCACGCGCGCAGCCGGAGCATTGGTCACGCCGGCTTTCCAGAGCCCTGAACGGCACGCTTAGCCCGCGATTTGCCTGGGCCGGTGATTGATCGCGAAGCCGCGCATCACTCTTCTTCCCGCATGCCATTTCGCTCGAGAACTCGCTTCGCGTTAGCGTGGGTAGCGCTAGCGCTGGTCGGTTGTACCGAAACGACCGCAGGCGATGCGCCCGGTTCCATTGCCGGTTCGGCAGGTTCGAACGCTGCTACCGGCGGCAGCGCGACTACGGGTTCCGGAGGAGCCACGAAT
>JANNWK010000849.1:0-4558 GCA_031408355.1 Myxococcales bacterium | reverse complement strand
GGAGGATGACCTGGGGATGGCCGGGCAGGCCGACGCGGCGGGCGCTGGGGGCGCCGTTACGGACGTCGGCAGTGGCGGCGCCTCGCCGGCGGCCCTGTGCGCCCCGTCAGGACCTTTCGGGAAAACGGCCGGCAGTGTCGCCGCTGACGTGCAGCTCTTTGACTGCGATGGCAACGCAGTCCGGCTCCACGAGCTGTGCGAAGAGGACGTGGCGGTGGTGTATACTTTCGCGGCGTGGTGCCCGGTTTGCAAAGCGCACCTGAGCGAAGGCCTGCCGAACCAGCTCTTGGCAAGCTACGCGGGCAACGGCTTGGTGGAGTGGGTCGTCGTTACGGAGGACGCGCTCGGCGGCCCGGCGGATGCGCTGCTTTGCCAGCTCACCCGCGACGCCTATTCGTTGACCCCTCGTGTGCTGTTCGACTCGGGCGACCAGCTCCACTCGAACGTCGGAGTTCAGGTGAATAGTGGTGGGCTCGTGTTGTCGAAAGGCGCCGTCATCGAGCTAAACAGCGGCTATGACTTCCCGGCAATCGAGGCCAAGGTCGCAGAACTTTTCGAGTAGTGGGGGAGGTCAGGGCTGTGTGGGGCCGAAGCTGAGGAGCTTGGGGTTCTCGCGCTGGCTCTCGTAGTCGAGCTTGGCCCAGCTCTCGCTCCTCGCAGCGTGCATGACCCGCGCTTCGTCGAGGATGCCGTCCCATTGCCGTCGTCCATCGAGGCGTTCCGTCTGGTTTCCGATAGCCAGCGCGTGAGCGCCTTGCTTCCAGTCATTGCCGGTGCTCGTAGCGTTCAGTTTGCCGTTGATGTACAGCCTCATGGCCGGCTGCTCGAACACCACCATGAAGTGCAACCACTCGCCCGTCACGAGCGGTTGCGCATCGAAGTTGTAGGCGCACATGTGCCCGCCGCCAGCGACCAAACAGCTTTGGTATCCGTTGCGATCGTACTGCACTCGCTGCAGTGACCATGAAGTGTCGCCCTTGGAGAACATCGTCTCATAGCTGAAGATGGGGTAGGAATAGCCCAACGCCCAAATCGAGACGGTGAGAGCAGGTCCCGTGTTGAAGGCGGAGCCTTGGTCTCCGTCGACGCGGATCCAGCGCGCCGTGTCTTGACCGATTGGGTTGTCGAGATGCACCGCCTTGCCGACACGCCCGTTCACACTTGAACCGGCGACCATGCCGACACCGGTACCGTGAGCTCCAGTTTCACTCGCATCCCGGTAGCCGCCGGGCGCTGTGTTGCCCTCCTCGCCCAGATGCCAGGCGCCCACGAAGCCACTCGCGCGGCTGAAAACGGCTGCAGCGTCAGCCGATGGGGCCGCGTTTGGATCTCCCCAGTGCATGCCAATGGCCTGCCCCGGCGTGTTGCCAAGAATCAAATCCACCTTCACCCACAAGGCGGCCATCTTCTCAATCGGATCCCAAAGCTCGATGGCGTGCGGCAACTTCTTGCCGTCGGCGCCCTGGAACCAAACGTCCCGTCCGTCCGCCTGCGCCTGGGAAAAGTCGAAGTTGGCGGCGCTGAGCATGATCGCGAGCGGATAGTCAGCAACGTTCTCGGCCACGTCGGCCCCCGTTGAGCTCGTGTCGATCAGGACGCTGCGGGAATGGCTTGAAGCCGCGACGCCTCCGCCACCGCCATTGCCCGATGATGCAACAGGGAGCTGAGACGTCGAACCGCCGATCCCCGCCTGGCCAGCCGCAGCTCCTGGCACATCGACCGGGCCCTGAGTTGGCGGCAAGGGCGATGCCGGCGTGCCGGGGGCCTCGTTGCTTGGCGCTGCATCTCGGCTCGAACCAGCGCTGGCGGCGCACCCAACACTGAGCAGCGCTAGCAAGCAACGACCGTTCCAGTAGCAAATCCTCATGAGCTATCCAGTGGCTCAGTTGGGATCCAAGGTGGAGAGTCTTCCATGCACCATGCTGCGAGATCCATGCAGGATCTTGCAGCATGTCGCTGCGGCGAAGTCGGGCCACCTCGTCGCGACACCGGTGCTGGTGCGGTCTGCCTCAGCTCTTCAGCATGAAGTCCAGCGCAGCGGCGGAGTCGACCTGAGGGTGGAATTTCCCGACGTATTCGGCTTCGGGGATGCCGAGGGCCTTCATGACGGTGCGCCAGACGGCACCGCTCGGCGTGCGCTGGGCGGGGTCACGCCAATTGTCGACGGCGGGCATGGGTAGCCCGGTAATGAGATCCGGCGGGTGCAAGGCATAGGAGTGCCCGCCCTCCGGTAGATCAGCGGTGATGGTGATGTCCCCGTAGTAGCCGCCGCGCACGCGCCCGCCCGCCAGCAGGAGGGTGCCCTTGCCGTCGTGCCCAAAGGACGTGGCAGCGGGTGTGCGGCTGCCGTCCAAGGTGTAGACGGCGATCACGCTGCGGTCGTAGAGCCCGGCCGCCTTCAACTCAGTGATCAGGCGGGCCAGCGGCCTGGTCACCTGCTGCGCCTGAGTCCGGACCACTTCCTCGGTTCGGGTGCCGTCGCCATGAAGGTCCATGTAGTCAAACTCGAGGGCGATGCTGCGCACGCGGCCAGAGCGAAGGAGCTTGGAAGCGTAGCCGAATTGCTCCCAGATCTGCGCCTTGACGTAGTCGCCATTCGCTCCCGGATTCAGCGGATCGGTCGAGCAATCGAAGTGAAAAACGTCGTTGCTGCACTGTTGGAACGGAACACCTTGGCTCCAGTGTGCCACCTCAGCTGCGGTCAGCTCGAGCCCGCTTATCGTGCTCGCCTGCAAGTCGTGAAAGCGTTGGTTGAGCCTATAGTCACCTGAGCCGCTCGGTTTGCGATACGGGAGACCCACGTGGTCACGAATGTCCTGGAGCAGCCGCGTCGCTTCGAGACCGGGGAAAAACCCACTGCCGTAGAGCTCGAATAAATTCTCTTTGGAAGGAACCCGCGTGAGCTCCGCACCCGGGAGCCCAGCGCCAAAGTGGTACACGGAATGCTTTGGACGGCTAATGCCTTTGAACGCGAAACCGTTCTGGACCTGCGCGAAAAGCTTCTTCTGCTGGTAGTTGTGAAACGAGGCGGGCGTGGGGACGGCCCCGTACAACTCCTCACTCCCGCCGCCGTTCTGACCGTCTAGTAGCCACAGGGGAGCAAGGCCCGAAACGCCTCCGTCCCTGACGCGACCGGGCGAGCGCATGCCGTTGGCGGCTTCGTGCCCGTGGATGTCGCCAATGCCTGCCTCGCCCGTGTCCAGCATGGCGATGCTGTCGATGTGGGGGGCAAGCTCGAGCGAGTCGTTCGTCAGAAATACGTTGTTCGGGTAGGCCTTCAGCTCGGCCTGCGCCGCGAACATGCTGAGCTCCTGGCCATTCACGCCGACCGAAGGCTTGGGATACTTAGCGATGGAGGGCGGCACCATCACGTGCATCAGGTCCACCTGATCGCGAAAGTTGAACTCCAGAAACAGCGTTGACTGCTCCATTTGCTGGGCATGGGCCTCACCCAAAGCCAGCTCGTGGCCCGCGTAACGGAGCGCGGCCGGCACGAAGGGCGACGCTAGCAACGTGCCAAGACCCAGCAGAAAACGCCGACGCTCGGCCGGCGGCAGCGCGCGCACGCGCTCCGCGATTCTATTCATGAACAGGCCCCGCATGATTGCGCCGCTAGGCTAACACGGTCTCCGCCTAAGCGGCTGTCACCTGACCGGGGGTGAAGCGAGGACGACGGCGCCCTCTGCCTAATCGCTCGATATTCTCCGAATTCCCACGTAGGCTATTGCCCGTGGCGGGTTTCCGATGATGAACCGTAAAAAAGTGGTGGGGCAGGCGCTGTCGCTGGCACTCGCGCTGGGGACTATCGGCGGTTGCGGGAAGACTAAGGGCGATCCTAACGCCAGCGCTGAAGCGGGCTACTGCGAAGCCCATTGCAAGCAGCTGAGTGCTTGCGACGACACGGCGATCTGCCAGACCCAATGTGAGCTGCAGATCCCCGGCGGAAGCGGCAGCTTACGGACAGAGTTTGAAACGCCCCTCTGGCGCTGCTTGAACGAGCAAAGTTGCGCCGCGTTCTCCAGCGGGAAAGCGTTTAGAGACTGCACAGACCAGGCCACCGTCGAATCCAGCGACGGCGGCGCTGGCGGGAGCGACGGCGGCTCGGCCCAGGCCTGTGCCCCCGACAGCCCGGTGACGTGCGTAGACGCTGCGTCGGTTCGCTTCTGCAACGACCAGGGATTTGTTGAGGTGGTCGCGTGTGCCGAGGGCATGCTGCAAGAGGGCATCATCTCGAGGGGCTGCGAATCGAACGCCGAGGGCGCCGGCTGCACGGTAGATGGTTTTACCGACCTCGGCTGCGAGCAAGGAACGCCCGCCTTTGGTGTCTGCGCGGCAGCCACCGAGCAGGACCTGCTCGCCACCTACGTGGCCTGCTTTCAGGACCTGACCGGCGCCCAAGCCGTGATTAGCTGTTACGGCGACTACATCGACGAGTCCGCGCTAGTTGTCGATTGCGCCGCTGCGACTGTTGATTGCGCTCGGCCGTAGC
The DNA here is from genome assembly GCA_031408355.1 of Myxococcales bacterium. GTDB lineage: Bacteria > Myxococcota_A > Polyangia > Polyangiales > Polyangiaceae > PMG-095. The sequence continues at coordinate 69 of JANNWK010000849.1, read as the reverse complement.
TAGAGCGCGGCTGCCGTGGCGTCGATCGGTGCCCGTGTTCGCCGCTCGGCCGAGGGTCAAACCGAGAGC
>JANNWK010000848.1:0-4278 GCA_031408355.1 Myxococcales bacterium | reverse complement strand
CTTCGGTGGAAACGCGCGGGTCCGCCGCTGCCGGACTCGGGTTACGAGGCGGCACCGGGTAGAGCGGATGGCAGGCCCAGCTGGCCGCGACCAGCCACAACGCCACAGTACGAACATGCAGAGGTGCCATGGTCCCCGTAGAAGCAAGATGAGAGCCAAGTTGCTTCGTCGCACTGCGAGTCGTGAATGGGTCGCGCTTCGCTGCAAGAACTGCGACTGCAGCGCAAGCCTTGCGCCCTCCAGGGCCCGCCGCGGCGCAGGTGAAGCACTCGCGTCTTGGCGGAAACGCCTAGGGGCGATCGTAGACGTCGCGGAACCGGAGCATGTCACGCAGGTGTCGTTCGTTGTTCCTCGGGAAGCCGCAGGCCGGGGCAAAGTCGCTGGCGTCCCGATACGTTCCGAAGAGGCGGTCCCACAGCGGCAGATCCGAAAAATTGTAGCGATGCACGTCACGCTCATGATGAACCGAGTGAAGCTCGGGGGTCTGAATGAAGTACCTGAGCCAGCGCGGGCTTCGGAAGTTTGCGTGGTAAACGTACTCGCCCGTCGCAGCGAAGAAGTTGCTCCAGAAGGCACCGGTCAGGGAGGCGCCCAGCAGTGGGTACAAGACCAACGCTGACAATAGCGAGTCCGAAACGATTTCGAGCGGGTGCTTGTAGAAGGAAGTGGCAACTTCGATACGGGCTGGCGAATGGTGAATTTGGTGGAAGATTCGCCAGAAGCCGCGGGCATGTCGGAGCCGATGCCACCAGTAGAAGAAGAAAGTGCCGACCAGCCAGGCGCTCAGACCTTCAAGCGCGGGGCTATTCCACTCCGCGAGGTGCAGCAACGAAGGCCCGTTGAAATTGTTCTTCCATACCCGATTCAAGCCGAGCGTGAGTAGTAGCTGAACCAGGTTGATGGCGAGGGCACGCAGGTACCAACCCCTAACCTGCGGCAGCTGCCGCCCTGGCGCGAGCCGCTCTAAGGCCAGAAAAAAGCCAGTCGCGGCGACCGTCAGCAGGGTTGGGAGGGAGAGTCGCAGTAGCAAAGCAGCAGGGGATCCTGGCCTACTCGTCGAGCTGTTGCGCCAAGTAGTTCTCGCGACCGATGTCTGCCAGCTGCTGCAATTGGGCCTCGAGCCAGTCGATGGCTTCCTCTTCCTCTGCCAGGATGTGCTCAACGAGCTCGCGCGTACCAGCGTCGTTCTTGGTCAGGCACAGCTGAATCGCGCGGTTGAGCCGGGCGACGGCGTCGACCTCTAGGGCGAGATCCAGCTTGTGCATTTCGATCGGTTCTTCCCCGACCCGGACCGGTGAGAGCCGCTGCATATTGGGCACGGCGCCCAGGTACAGGATGCGCTCGATCACGCGATCCGCGTGCTTCATCTCCTCGATCGATTCTTCGCGCTTCTTCTTGGCGAGCCGCTTGTAGCCCCAGTTCGCGCACATCTTGTAGTGGATGAAGTACTGGTTGATGGCCGTGAGCTCCGAGGTGAGGATCTCGTTCAGGGCATCTACGACTTCGGCATCGCCTCGCATGGGGCGCACCGTAACACGCCCCGGGTCGCCGGGGACCCGGCGCTAGCTGGCCAAATCCCCGCAAGATCGGGCCGCTGCAAATCGACTTTGACAATCACTTTCAATAAGCTAGGGTCTGGTGAGCGGCACTTCTGCCCCCCGAACTCCCCGACTCAACGCATGCTCGTCTGCCATTGTCACGGCATCACCGACCGCGAAATTCGCGCCAGCGTTCAGCGTGGGGCGTTTAGCTGCGGCGAGGTAGCTCGAGTCTGCGGTGCTGGGTCAGGCTGCGGCGGCTGCGAGGTGGTGGTGGAGGAGATCATCACGGGCGAGCGCCGCCGCTTGGCCGTGCTCGGGCAACTCGCCGAGCAATCCGCCTGCCCTGGTCGCTAGGGCGCGGGGGCCGGCGCGCTGGCAGCTTTCGTTTTCACTCCGGAGGTCTTGATCCCGTCCAGGATCTGGTCGGGCGCCAGCATCATCTCCGGGTTCGTGTTGGCGTGGGCGAACTTGACCCGACCCTGTTCGTCCAGCACGAATACGGCGGGGTTGCTCAGTATCGCCGGCGCGCCGTTGAGCCCCGCCGGCGGCTGCATCTCGTAGCGCTTCATCTCGCCCAACTCTGGCTCCGTGACCGCGTGGGTGAGTTTGAAGGCCTTGATGATCGTGAGGTCGGCGTCCGACAGCATGGGCCACTTGAGGGCGTGGGCACGTTTGGTGGCTGCGACCTGCTCGGGGCTGTCGGGACTTATCATGATGAAAGGGACGCCGAGGGCGTCGAACTGGTGAGCCCTCACGAACATGGAGCGGAGCTGGTGGTTGGCGAAACCGCAGAAGCCGCCCCGGTAGAAGAGCAGCACGAGCGGGCCGCGTTTGGCGTACTCGAGCAGGCGCAGGCTCTGCCCATCGGTATCCGTGCCCGCCACGTCAGGGATGATTTGTCCCACCGGTATGCCGATACCTTTGGGTAGCCTGCCGTGCTTGCCCCACGCAGGGCTCAGGTGCGCCAGCATGGGTTGTGTTGCCGCGGGTGAGGGCGCGGTGACCTCGGCGACGGGCGCTGGGGCAGGCAGCGGGCTCTTGGCAGCAGCCGAGGGAGCGGCGGTCTGCTCGGGAGCCCGCTTGCTGCAGCCAACGAGCGCGGGGCTGAGGGCGAGTAGGGCGCAGGCGGCCGCCACGGCAGAAGGGCGTAGTTTCGAAGTCGAATCATGCATCTTGGAACCTATCCAGCGCTAGCCGATTCTGGGGCGGGCGAAAAGTGCTTGTCCCAAATTCAGCGAGCTCGCGCGGCTCGCACCGCGTCCACCAGCGCCTTGGCGCGCTTCGCGATGAGGTCCGTCATGCCGGCCGCGAGCGCTGTGGTGTCGACCAGCTCCGAACCGATGCCGAGCGCGGAGGCTCCGGCGGCCAGGTATTCGTGGACCGTGACGGCGCTGACCCCACCAGTAGGCAGCATTTTGACCTGGGGCAGGGGGCCCTTCAGTGCCTTCAAGTACTTGGCGCCACCGACGGCCGAGCAGGGGAAGATCTTGACCATGTCCGCGCCCGCCCGCCAGGCCGTGATCACCTCGGTTGGGGTGAGGGCGCCGGGCATCATGGGCAGCCCCTTGCCCAGCACGTACTCAACGGTCGGCAGATCCAAGCCAGGGCTAACGACGAACGTCGCGCCCGCGTCGATGCACGCTTGCGCCTGCTCCTTAGACAGCACCGTGCCCGCGCCGATCAGCGCGCGCTCGCCGAAGCGGTGCACGAGCTTCTCGATGACTTGAACGGCGCCCGGCACGGTCAAGGTGATTTCGAAAACGGAGATGCCTCCCTCCAAGATGGCTTCCACGGCTGCCAAGGCCAGCTCCGCCGAGGACGCGCGCACCACCGGGACCAGCCCGACGTCCTCGATGCGCTTGACGATGTCTTCCCGCTTCATCGCGCGATTGTGGGCCCTTCTCGGCCGAGAATCCATAGGCATTGCGCGGCGAAAGCGCGCGCGCCTATCCTCTTTCCGTGAGGTCCCCTGCGATTCCCGGCAACGAGCAGGAGCGGCTTCGGGCGCTGGTCGAGTACGACGTCGTCGACACCGTTGCCGAACCAGCCTTTGACGCGCTGACGAAGCTCGCGGCCATCGCGCTCAACGTACCCATCACCCTCGTGTCGATCGTCGACGCGGACCGCCAGTGGTTCAAATCGCGATACGGTCTGGAGGCTCCGGAGACGCCGCGTGATGTCTCGTTTTGCGGGCACGTTGTCGCGACCGAGACCGCGCTGGTGGTGCCCGATGCCTTCGCCGACGAGCGCTTCGCGGACAATCCGCTGGTGACGGGCGAGCCGCGGGTTCGCTTCTATGCAGGCGAACCTCTGCGTACGCCAGAAGGCTTCGTGCTCGGTACACTGTGCGCTATCGACCATGTGCCGCGCCAAATCAGCCCGGCGGACCGCGAGGTGTTGGCGCTTTTCGCTGGCCAAGTCGTGGCGCTCCTCGAGTTACGTCGTAAGGAGCGGCTGCTCGTGCGCGAACGCCGGAGCTTGGCCGAGCAACTGCGCTTCTTCGAGCTGAGTCTGGATCTACTCTGCACGGCCGACGTGACCACTGCTACCTTTCGCGCGTTGAACCCGGCCTGGGAAGCGACCTTGGGCTGGTCGCTGGATGAGCTACGCTCTCGCCCCTTCACTGAGTTCGTCCACCCGGACGATCTCGAGAAGACGCGCGAAATCGCCGCCAGCCTTGTCACGGGATCGCTAGCGCTCACCGCCTTCGAGAACCGCTACCGCCACAAGGATGGCA
>JANNWK010000847.1:0-1726 GCA_031408355.1 Myxococcales bacterium | reverse complement strand
GAAGGACTCGGTGCAACGCCGGCCCGAATTGCGCCAGCGCTTTCTGCGCGAAGCCGCGGCAGCCAGCGCTCTCAAGCACCCGAATGTCGTTGAGATCCTGGACGTCTTCGATTTCGAGGACTCCTCCCCGGTCATGGTCATGGAGCTGCTCCACGGCGAAACGCTGGGTCAGAAGCTGACGCGCGACGAGCGCTTGGGTGTCGAAGAAACAGCTGCCATCATGCTACCCGTGGTCTCTGCGGTGGGGACGGCCCACGGCTTGGGCATCGTCCACCGCGATCTGAAGCCGGAGAATCTGTTTCTGGAGGACGGTCCGGCAGGGACGGTGGTCAAAGTGTTGGATTTCGGGATCGCCAAGTTGACCGTGGAACGCTATCAGGAGCGCGGGCTCTCGGCGCTGCTCACCGACACCGGAGCGATCCTGGGAACGCCCTGCTACATGGCGCCCGAACAAGCGAGCGGCGACACGGTCGCCGATCACCGCGCGGATATCTGGTCCATCGGCGTCATCCTCTACGAGTGTTTGTCGGGTACTCGCCCCATCGAAGGCGAACACCTCGCGCAGGTCGTGTCTCGACTGATGAGCGCCGCCATCATCCCGCTCGACCGGCTAGCTCCCCAGCTCCCCCCGGAAGTCACAGCGCTGGTCATGCAAATGCTGTCGCGCGAGCCGTCACGGCGTCCGGCAAGCCTGCATGAAGTGAGCAAGATCCTGGCCCGGCACGCCCGGCAAAGCGCCCCGGAGTTCGCGGCACCGTCAACGGGTGCGGCAGAAGCACCCGCCGAGCCCCCGCATCCAGCGCAATTGCGGGAACCGCCCATCCTCAAGTCCCGCGGAGCCGGCCACAACGCCGACCCACAGGGGTCGACCATGCTCTCCTCCCCGCCCGTGGGGAGCACCGTCAATGTCAAACAAGCACTCGTGGAGACGAAGCCCGTGGGGAGCAGCCGCGGGCTCGCCATCGCGGGCGCGGTGCTCGGCCTGCTCGGTTTGTCCTGGCTCGTCTTCTCGTTACGCGCTGAGCCCCCGGCGCGCGACGATCCGACCCGCCCAGCGAGCGTGCTGACGGCAGCCGCCGCCCCGCCGGCTTCGCCCGTCCCAACAGCAGCCGGCGCCGTGCCGGCTGCTGCGCCGGCTGAAACGCCTCCGCCACGCCCAGCGACCCCGGAGCGGCGTGCCCGGCCGGCGCCTCAAAAACCGCCGGCGCCAGCCGCTGCTAAGCCGCTCACGCGGCCACGCGACGACGACGCCACGCTCTTTTCGGGACGAAAGTAGTAGGAGGTCAACTGATGTGGCTTGAGAAGCGAACGCTTTCCAGGTGTTGGGTTTGCTGGGCGGGCGTGGCCCTAGTCTCCGGACTCGCCTCCCCAGTCGCGGCCCAGGAACACGACCCCGCCGCAGCTCAGGCGCTGTTCGAACAGGCGAAGCAGCTGAGCCGGCAAGGCAACTACGAAGCGGCCTGTCCGAAGCTCGCGGAGAGCAACCGCCTCGATCCCGGCATCGGCACGCAGTTTCACCTCGCCGATTGCTACGAGCAGAGCGGTCGAATCGCCAGCGCCTGGGCCGCGTTTCTCGACGTCGTGTCGGTCGCGCGCTCCTCCCGTCAAACCGACCGTGAACAGGCGGCGCAAAGCCGCGCCTCGCGCTTGGAATCACGCTTGCCGCGCCTGCTTGTCACGGTGCCGAAAGCTAGCCAAGTGCCTGGTCTCGAGCTCCGGCGCGATG
>JANNWK010000846.1:0-1664 GCA_031408355.1 Myxococcales bacterium | reverse complement strand
GAGTGCGGGATGCCCCAGAGGCCGAGCAAGTGGGCGCTCACCGCCGGGTGGCGGGCGTAGTCGGCATCCCCGACCGCGCGCCCGTTGCTTGCCAGAATGAAGTGCCCGATGTCGCGCAGCATGCCGGCCGCGAAGGCGGCGTCTGCCTTGTGGCGGTCCTGCTGATACCAGTGGCGCCCGAGCAACCCTGCCAACACCGCGTTGGTCTGGTAGGCGACGAACTGCTTGTCATTGAGCGTTCGCGTGGCCTGACATGCCGCCACGGACTCCATCGCCACCGCCAGGTTCCGCAGGGTCAGGGTCCCCAGCAGGTTGGTGGCCTGCCCCACATTGCTGACAGCCCGCGACAAACCGAAAAACGCGGAATTTACCACCTGAAGCACCTTGACGCACAGGGCGGGCTCGAGCTCCACGATGCGCGCGACGTCGCTGCTGGAACTCTTGGGGTCCGCGAGGATGCGCGAGATGGCCAGGTAGGATTTGGGCGCGCTCGGCAGCGAACTCACGTCACCCACGAGCGCGCGGAGCTCGTCGCTTCCCAGCAGCGCGTTGAGGTCACAGGCGCGCCGAACCACGCCGCGCAGCAGGGCGACGTCGCACGGCTTTGACAAGAACTGGTGGGCCGTCAGCACCGTCTTCATGGCCGTCTCGGCGTCGGTCTGGCCGGAGAGCACGAGCCGCACGGCTCCCGGTTGAATCTCCTTCACCTTGGTCAGAAGCGCGGCGCCGTCCAGGACGGGCATGCGCATGTCGGTGACGACCACGTCGAAGCTGGATTTGCGAACTTCCTGAAGCCCGGCCGGACCCCCGAGCGCGAAGCTGGCGTCCCATTCCCGACGCTGCGCTCGCAGCACAGACCGCAAGCCGTCGAGGATCGCGGGCTCGTCGTCGACGAACAGTAACCTGCGCTTCTGGCTGCCGGCGGTCACCGTTCCGGAGGTCATCTCAGCGCTTCCAGGAGCTATGTCAGGGGTCTTGTTTTCGGCGTGCATGCTGCTTTCTCCCCACACATGTCATGTCATCAAATCAGTCAACGGCCGGTGGTGAGCCGGCTTAACCTCTGGCCTACGAGCACTTTTGGTAGCCCCAGCTCGCTTCTGGTCGCCCTATCGGGATTCGGAAACGCAGGGTGGTCCCCTTGCCGGGGGCCGACTCTACCTGGAGGGTGCCGCCCAGTTGGCGCGCCGCCGCGCGCACGGCGCCCAGCCCGACGCCACGTCCCGATACGTCGCTCAGCGTTGCGGCCGTACTCAGGCCGGACGTGAAAAGAAGCTCGGTCAGCTCGAGGTCGGTGGTGTGCGGCAGACCGCGCGCTTGGGCCTTGCGGGTCAAACCTTCCCAATCGATGCCGCGCCCGTCGTCTGAAAGCTCAAGCGTGATGTGCTGGCCGTCACTTTGCGCCAGCAAAGCAAGCCTGCCCGGCTGCTTGCCCCGCGAGGCCCGTTCGTCGGCGCGCTCCAGGCCATGGTCCACCGCATTCCGGAGCGCGTGCACGAAGGCAGACCAGAAGGGGGCCCAGCGCTCGGTCTGGAACCTGACCCCGCTTCCAGAGGAGATCTGGACGGAAATTTCTCCCTTGCCCAACTGCCGCGCCAGCGCCTTGGCCTGCTCCGCCACTCGCTGCAGCCGGAGCACAGCCCGTTCGCCCTTGAGCTGGGCCAGCA
>JANNWK010000845.1:0-3247 GCA_031408355.1 Myxococcales bacterium | reverse complement strand
CGCGAGCAAAAATCTGACGGCGGACCTGGCGCGAATCCGAGCGTCGAAGGTCTATTTCCGAGGCGTCTTGTTGACGCTGCCGGCGGGCGTGGGACCGGCCGCTCCGGGAGGGGGATCGCGGTCGCAGCCTAGTGCGGCCAGGGCGGCGAGCAGGGCGGCCGGGACAAGGAGGGGCGAGGCTCTTCTGACGTTCACGTGAGACCGTGTCTTTCCACAGCCTGGCCGGCCGAGCCAATTCTCGGCAGCCGGGCGACGTTTCCTCGATTGCGAGCCCCATGCCAAGCGCCAATTGCGCGAATTCGCGCGGGTCTTCTCGAGAGGCTATGGTCCCCCCGTGGAACCGAGGACGCGCCCGCGCGTGTCACCCGACACGAAACCGCAGCGCCTGGGGCGTTGGTTCGTGCTGGCGGTGGCCCTGCACGCGCCGCTCACGCCCATCGCAGGTCTGATGGGTCTGATCCGGCTTCTGGACGTCGCGGAGGACGCTCCGGTGCTCCCGCCCGTCACTGAGATCCCGCTTGATCTGATCGACGACGAGGCGCCTTCGGGCGGCCCGCTCGTCGCTCAGCCCGAGGTGCCCGAGCCCGCACCCTTGGAGCCGTCCGTGGCCACCCCAGTTAGCGTTCCGGTGCCGCCGACCGTCAAGTCCGCCGAATTGCCGGACGCGGGCCTGCCAGACGCTGCACCAGAACCGCCGGACGCGGACGCCCCGGACGCCGCAAGCGTGAGCGACGCAGGCTCGGCTCTTGAAGCCGGCCCCGCCGACGCCGGCCCCGAGCGGCGGCCTGGGGAAGGGATCGGTAGCCCGGTCGCTGGGATCGGCGATCGGAAGGTAGTCGATCCGAACGCTAACGTTCAGATCCTGGTGCACAACGACAGGGTGCGGGCCCATCCGCTGGGCGGCCGCATTGGTCCTTTGCTGCGCAATGTCTACCAGTGGCGTGATTTCTTCGGCCCGACCGCGATCGATCCGATGCGCGACATCGACCGCATGTTGATTGTGGGTCCTCAGCTGCGTGATTCCAGCCAGGTGACGGCGATCCTGCAATTTAACCTGCCCCAGGAGCACATGCGCCGCGCTGTCGGCGTGCTGGTGTCGCGCGACCCCGAGGGCGCTTGGCTTGATGCCGGCGTACCCGTCGCGCTTGCGCACGCCGACCACGCCGAGCGTGTGTTCGTGTTCCCGTCGCCCGGTATCTTGGTCGTCGCTACCCCGCACAGCCAGCGCTCCGCCGAGAGGCTACCGAAGAAGTTCCGACTGCCGGGGCCCAAGGCGGACGAGCTTGTGATAGCGCAGCTTGCGACCCCGTGGCGCGCCTTCCTTGGGTTGCCGGTGGTGATCCCGAAGTCGATCAAGTCGGCCGAGCTCCGGCTGTCGCCGATGCCGGACGGTGGCGCCGTCGTCGATATTCTCGCTCATGACGAAACGGAGCCGCTTGCCATCGCCGACGCCGCCACGTTGAGCCGGGCCGTGCAGGCCGCGACTCAGCTCGATCTCGGACTCCTGGGAGCCGTGCTGTTCGGGAGCAGCCAGAAGAAGTTCATTCAGAAGGTCAGCTTTGTCGCTGATGGTACTGATATCCGTGGGGAAATCGTGCTCACCCGTGCCCAGCTCGAGACGCTGTTCGAGCTCGCTTCGGGCTTCCTGAGCGGTGGGCCTCCGCGCCGGAAGCCAGCCGCGAGTGCGGCTCCCGCTAGCTCCGCGCCTTGACGCTAGCCCCGGGCGGCTTCGGCGATGCTCGCCAGCATGGCGTCCGCTCGCGCGGGGTCGAGCGAACCCAGGCAGAGGGTGCGACCGCGCTGCGGAACCACGAGCACGCGACACTTGCCACGCGCCGTGTCCGCGGCGTTCGAGAAAGTGAAGTCGAGCGCGAGTCCGAGCACCATCATCAAGACCGCCAGGCCGAGTAGCGACGCCGAGCCCCCAGGGACCCTCACCGCGTCGACGAACAGCCCCATCCCGAAGTACGAGCCCAGGATCAAGGCAACCAGGCCCACGTAGAGGCCGACGCGGGCGTAGCGTGTTTCACGCGTCACGCGGACCAGGCTGCCCAGCGGAACGACGATCGAGCGCTCTCGGAGCACCTTCCCGAGCAGCTCGGTGCGCTGGCTCAATTCCAGGCCATTGGGGCCGATGCTGATCGACGCGGGACGTCGGAAGGCCAGCACCCAGCGCAAGAGCAAGCGCCCAAGCTGCAGCGCGAAGAGCAGCAGGCTAACCGTCAGGACCGCGGTGAGGACCGGGCCAAATGGCGGCAAGGCGAGCTCTCCGTCTAGTCGGTCGGCGCTGGCGGTCACGGCGCCAGCCGCTAGCGCGCGGACCCCTGGATCCGTGGACGCCTGACTCAAGTGCAAGCGGGCGCGATGCGCTATCTCGCTGGAGCTGCCGGCGATGGCGGCGGCAGCGATCAGCCCCTCAGCCCGCCCGAACTCGGCGGCCACGCTCTCCGGATCACGGGCCACGTGCGCGACGGCCTCCCACATCCCGGCGGCGCGTTCCGCGAGCGCCGCGTCCAGCGAAGAGAGCGCGTCGATGGTGGTGTGGCTGGCCAGCCAGACGAGATCCGCCGCCAGCACGTCGCGCTCCGCTTCACCGTCCGGAAGCTGTTCAGCAATGCCGATCGCGAGCAGGGCGCCCACGAGCTGGCGCTCCGCGGGACCGTCTGGGCCGTGCTCTAGCACCGAGAGCACGTTGCCGAAGGGTGTCTGGGCCTGCTCCTGGCTGACGCCTGAGGCTTGCAGCGTAGCCAGGGTATCGGCCGCGGGGGCGTGGAACCTCGATGCCAGGTCAGGTCGTCTGAGCGCGGCCGAGGCCAACGCCACGCTGCGGACAACCCTCGCAAGTAGCAGCCCATCCGGTGCTTCGCGGAGCTTTTCCACGATCTCGGACATGCTTTCCTGCTCCATGCGCATGGCCGTCTTATCTGAAAAACGCAGAACTGCCAAAGCGTTCGCGCGGTTTCAGCCGTCGCGATGCCGCGCCGCCTGACCGCGCAGGCGGGCCTAGCCGACGATTCGCAGTGAATTCAGGATCGGTCCAGGCTGCTCGTCGGACTCATCCGGCGTGCGCCGATTGTCCGCGTCCACCCGGACCACCTTGGGCTTGTGACCCCGCGCTTGCTCGGCCGTCATCTCGGCGAAGGTCGCCAGGATCACGAGATCCCCGGGTTGGTTGAGATGCGCGGCCGCTCCGTTGACGCAGACCGCCCCCGAGCCGCGAGGGCCGGGCAGGGCGTAGGTCATGAGC
>JANNWK010000844.1:0-2100 GCA_031408355.1 Myxococcales bacterium | reverse complement strand
GGCCCCGAGGCGCTCCGGACCCCCGCATTCTACGGCGCGTTGCTGGGCGTCGCGGTCATCGGCTGTCTCAACTTCGGCGTGAGTTTCCTGTTGGCTCTGGCCGTCGCCCTCCGCGCCCGCGAGGCGAAACGCTCCGACCGGCTCCGACTCGTGCTCTCCGTGCTGGCCACGTTCTTCCGCGCGCCGCTGCAGTTCTTCGTGCCGCCCGCGCAGGATTCCTCGGCGCAGGTCCACGGCCCCGTCTCGATCCCGCCGCCGCCGGGCGGTGTGGGTGTCTAGAACTGCCAACATCCCCTTTCCGCCGCAGTACCACTCTGAGCTTGCCCCGTCGCAGCGTTCAGGCAAATCGCGCCATGAACGGTTTGACGACGTCCGCGAGGAGTCGCGTGCCGGCAATATGCATTTGTTGTGGCGTAACTCCCAGGCCACCGAGAAGCCCCATATCAGCCGTGAAGTGTGCTTCGGCGAGTGCTTGTTCATTGCCCAGCAGCTCCGAGATTCCGCTGCCGACGCGAGCCGCCAGGGCCAGCGCCTCGCTCGCGAAATGAGCGCGCAGCGCACTCTCCCATCGCTCTTCCCAGTTCTCGAGCTCGTCATCGGGCTCCAGGTAGGCGAGCGCCAGTACCCGGCCGAGGTCCTTCGCGCTACGTAGAATGCTGCGTCCGCCAATGTCAGTGCTCATGCGAGCTGACCCCAGAACTGGATGTGACAAGAGGTTGGCCAGAGCCATCAGCGAGGGAGACGCATGTTCGATGCCGAAGCTAGTGCGGCGCCGATCTTCCCGAAGTAGAGTCATGAAACGAAAGCACGGCATCCCGTACCAGCCGTCGTTCAACTTGCACGGTACCCAGGTCTTTGCCAACGGCTCACCTGGCTCCGGCAAGCCAAGGAGCTCGATGAAGAAAGCTTTGCTCTCCGGTGGATAGAGCCGGATCGCTCGAAGTTCGTCGATGGGTTCGGGATTCGCCTGCTTGAAGCACTGGCCTGTGCGCTGCCACCCGTCCGCCAGTAGGCGCTCCGCGATTTCGACGCATTCGTCGACTGCCCCAGCGGGGTGCACGATGAGGTCCGCGTCCTTCGTGTTGATAGCCTGTTTGGCGAGCCGTTCGCGGTGGTAGTACGCGGCCGCCAAACTACCGACGACGATGATGTGTTGATGAAGATCCTTGGGCACGGTTGAGGCGACCTGCTCGAGCAGGTGTGCGGGATCGATGGTCACACTGCCTCTCCTCTCAAGTGTCGCGTAAAGGACCGAGCCTGGGCGTCCAGCCCAAGCTCATAGAGATCGAGAAGCACTTCGACGGGATCCGCATACGGGGGGGCTTGCGGACGTTCCTCGAACAGGGGCTCGGCTCTTGAAAGCCGGTGCACGGCTGCGATCGCCGCTGGCTGCCTGACTGATACCAGCCTTAGCCCAGCGTCGAGGTCGCTAATGACCTTGGGCTCGTAACGCTTGCCGCGCCGCGCCCAAATCGTGAGGTCAAGACGAGGGGTACCGTTCAGATCGAATTCGGCATGATAGTGACGCGCCGCTGTGACGCCACCGATGGCGATATGCGGCAGCTTCGCGCGTTCGAGCCTGCGCAGGAGCCGCGTTGGGTCGCCTGGGCGTCCTGATACGTCAACGATCCACTGTGTTTGGCGAAGGGTTTCACTCAGGATGGTCGCCTCCTCCAGTGTTTTCCGCGGAAATCCCCGCAGCTCTGCGCGGCGGTCCCGCGAGCGCTGAACCTCGTCGCGGCGTTCAAGCTGCTCTAGCGCCATCGCGACCGTGGGGTAACTGCTTCCAGCACGTCGCGCGATCTCTTGGATCTGCAGCGGGCCCGCTCGTCGCAACCACGCCTCGAGGAGCACCTTCATGACCTCAAACGACGAAGGAGAGAGCCCCGCCGTCGATGCGCGGGAGAGCATCGCGCCGGAGTCCTCGGGCGAGATTTGCGCGAACACGACGTCACCAATTTTCTCCAGCTCGGAGCTCTGAGGCGCTACCCATCTGGTGTCCTGCACGAGTGCCAGGATCGCGATCCGCCGCGCCACATCTGGCCGCAGCGCGGCTTGTGTCTCCGCCCACGCTTGCTGTACCCGTTGAACGGTGATTCG
>JANNWK010000843.1:0-2871 GCA_031408355.1 Myxococcales bacterium | reverse complement strand
TTACACAGACAGATCAGGTGCTGCCGAAGCTGAACGACAACCTCGATATTCGCGAGTGGGACGTGCGATATCCGCGTGACGGCCACATTCACGTGGCGGGCGTGGATGCGCGCTTCATCAGTCCCACCTACGGCTACCTGGGCCTCGGCGCGGTCTATCTTCAAGCGGAGCAGGCTTTCCGCCTCCGCGGCCTGTCCAGCTACGGCCAAGACGGCGCGCGCCTGACCGACGACTGGTTCGGCTTGAATACGGGTGGCAGCGGAGAATTGATGGTCGCCGGCATCAACTATAGGTTCAGTCTTGGCTCGATCCTGCGGGCCCCCGCGCCCTTCTGGGGCGACGCCCCGGACGTGGTCATCGAGACGGCTTTTCAGATCGCCAGCCTGAGCAGCGAGGACCCGCTCCTGGACGGGCAGCTGCGCCAAAAAGTCGGCGCCGACGTGCTGTACACGTTCCTGCCGTGGCTGGGTGTGGGCCTGCGTGCCGACCGCGTTGCTCCCAACTCCAAGGAGCCGGAAGAGACCTTCTACGCGCTCGCGCCGCGGCTGCAGTTTCGTAGCAACTGGCAGAGCCACGAGACGGTCACGCTGAAGTACTCCAAGTGGTTCTACGGCGAAAAAACCCACAGCGATGGCTGGGACGCGCGGCCACGCGAGCAACTGGACGATCAGCTACTCGCGCTCGGTTTCGGGATGTGGTGGTGAGCATGCCCAATTGCAAGCAGGACGACATGGTGACAGCTCTCTCGGCAATGACGGAAAGTAGGTTTCGCATGAACCGCGCGCTTTATCTCAGTGCGATGCTGCTCGGCACGCTGTTCTCGGTGCCTGCCTTGGCAGAGGAGGCGCAGGAGGAGGCGAAGAGCCTTGGCCTAGCACCAGGCGTGCCCCAAGCCGACGCACTGCCGGGGGGTACGCGACCGGCTTTCGGTCGAGAGGCGGCCGGTCCGCAGGACTGGCGCTTCGACTTTCATGGATTTTTCACCGCACCGCTGCGGATTGGCATAAACGAGCGCGAGAATCCGATCGGGGATCAGAGCACGCTCGTCTTGCACGCTCCGCCCGTGGTGCCCGACGACCTTGAAACCTTCTCGCACACGGGGGTCGTGCCCACGCCGTACGCGCAGTTGAACTTCAGCTACGGCAACACGATTGTGACCGGTAATGTGTTCATTTTGGCGCGCGTCGCCAACGTTTCTACGGGGTTTTTCGACCCTGCCGCGCAGCTTGGAGTCAACGACGCCTTCCTGAACTTCAACCTGCCGGACCTCGGCAAGAACATGCGCTTCGAAGTCAACGTGGGTCAGTTCTCGAATCGCTACGGCGTGATGGGCGAATACGACGAAGGTCGCTACGGCACCCCGCTCATCGGGCGCACGAACGGAGCGGGCGAAAATATCATCGGTCGCTTCAAGCTCGGTGACGTCACGCTCTTCGTGGAGCAAGGCTTTCAAGGTCAGTCGGATAAGGCGCCCACTGGGCTCGCTGCGAGCGGCTGGAACGGTTTCGGGGATCCCAACGTGGGCACGAGCTACGTGAACCACGTGCACGCGGGCGCCGGCGTTTCGGGCTTCGCCACGCTGGGCCTTCACTACATGTCTGCCTGGAGTCAGGATGACCGCGCCACCGGGCCGCTAGCGCCGGATGGAAAGCTCAGCATCATCGGCGCCGATCTGCGGCTTACCATGGGCCGCTTCGGGCACCTGTACCTGGGCGGCTCGCTGGTCGACGCGGAGAATTCGCGAAACGTCGGCAGGATCGTGGAGGTGCTCAATACGCGCGGCGGGCCCGGCTTGATGGACAACTATTTCGGCCCAGCCGGCAACGGCACCGGCAAACTCATGATCCTGGGCGGGCAGTACGATCTCTCGCTGGCGCGCCTGCTGCGCTACCCGGCGCCGTTTATTGGCGACGGCCCGGACATCTTCGTTAGCCTGTTTGGAATGAAGGTGGACGTGGACAGCAATGACTTGCGCTTCGACGGCTTCAAGAAGCTAAAGCTGGGAGGCGAGGGGAGCTACAGCATGTTGCCGTGGCTGGCCGCGGGCGTTCGCTACGACATGGTCAAGCCCGACGTCGACTTCGACTCATACAACTTCTCCGTGCTCTCGCCGCGGGTGATCTTTCGCACGGGCTGGCAAGCGCATGATCAAGTCACCCTCCAGTACTCACACTGGTTCAACGGCGAGCGTACCACGGTGCGGGGCGGCTATCCGCCGAAGCCCGACGTGACCCTCATCCCGGATGAAGACGTCGTCTCCTTGTCTGCCAGCATGTGGTGGTGACGCCCTGATTTGAGGCTTGGTGAGCGGGGCGGGCGTGGCCTATGGTCGGACAAACCATGAACCAGAGGCTCGTATCTATGACGACGATGACAGAGTGGCTCGCAGTGGCTGGCGGGCTTTGTGGCGCGTGCTTGTGGTCCGGCTGCGCTGGCCCGCAAGTCGAGCCCGCGGCGCCGGCAGCAGCGCCGACAGCGGCACCCACGGTCACGCGGATGGGTGGCCCGGCGTCGGCGGTAGCGGCGGTGCCGCTCAAGGTCTGCAGCGCCGAGCTGGTCGTGGCGAAAGACGGACTGGTCGACGATCTGGAGGATGGCAATAACCAAGTCGCGCCGCAGGCCGGTCGCAGCGGCTACTGGTACACAGCGGCGGATCCCAAGGGCTCGACCATCTCGCCGAGCGGTGAGTTCTCTGCCAGCGACGGTGGCGCAGGCGCCACCAAGAAGGCCGCCCATGTGAGCGGCAAGACCGCCTCGGGGGACGGCGCTTGGGGGGCCGGCTTCGGTCTTAGCCTGCTTCCCGATAACCAGCCCTACGACGCCTCTGCGCACGCAGGCGTGTCCTTCTGGGCCAAGGCTGGCGAGAAGTCG
>JANNWK010000842.1:0-6293 GCA_031408355.1 Myxococcales bacterium | reverse complement strand
CTCCAAGACGGTCAAAAGGTCCCGAGCGTCTCTACTTACTTCCGCCTTGACGCAGAAGACTCAACCTTTCAGCAGCACCTGGCACAGCAAGCCGTGGCACTGATGGACACGGGCGTCTTCGACGGGATCTTCCTCGATTGGGCCAAGGATAACCGCTACGGCGTCATCAAGGCAGTCCGCGATGCCTTGGGTGACAATGCCGTGATCATGGGGAACGTCAACGTCTCCGACACGCCGAAGATCACGCCGTTGATGAACGCGGTGTTCATGGAGTCCATCGCCACCTTCTCTCCGTCCCCCGAAGCCTTCTGGACAAGCTTTCATCGAACGGTTGACCTCAATCACAAGGGTTTACGCGAGCCCAAGCTCGTGGGCGCTGAGGTTTGGGCCGACCACAAGAGCGCGGTTCCTCCCCTACAGCAGGAGAACCACATGCGCGCGGGCTTCACGTCCGTGCTCACCACTTCGAACGGCTTCTACGCCTACTATCCCGACGGCGATGGCTACTCCGACCACGAGCAGCATTTCTACGAGTTTTGGAGTGCTCAGCTCGGCCAGCCGCTTGGCGCCGCCAAGCTCGTCAACGGAGCGCATGTGCGCGAGTTCACGGCCGGGACCGCCATCTACAATCCAATCGGCAACCAACCGGTGACGCTCACGCTCGACCGACCGCATCAGAGTATGCGCACGGGGCAGATGGCGATGGCGCACACGACCCCCGCCTACGATGGGGATATCTTCGTCAACGATACCGCCGTGCCCTCGGACCTGCCCCCGGACCCTATTCCAGGCGGCGGGGCGGGCGGGACGAGTGGACTCCCCGTGGCCGGGCAAGGCGGCACAACGAATGCTGCCGGTGCAGGCAGCCTAGCGGGTGGAAGCGGCATGACGGGCTTGCTTGGAGGCGGGACGAGCAACCCAGCGATCGGTGGTTCGGCGAACACGGCCTCTGGCGGCGCTACACCAGCTGGCGGCGCCACGGATCTCACGAACCAAGGAGCTCCGAACGACGGAGCGGGGTGCGGCTGCCGTGTTGGAAAAGCGTCGAACGGCCACTCCGGGTGGCTCGCACTTTTCGCACTGGGGCTCTTATCGCGTCGTCGTCAAGTCAAGTTGAATTAGGCTCAAGCGCGGGTCAACGACGTGATCAAGCCAGCGTGCTCTGGCAGACGCTGGATGAGTTCCGCTCGCGCCGGCATGCGAAAGTCGCGAAAGTCGAAGCCGGGAGCGACGGTGCAGCCGCACAGGGCAAAGCCAAACCCCAATGGGCGATGACTGACGCGCGCGGCCTGAAGCTCGTTGCGCTTCACCGCGTGTTGCGGACGCTCCCCGTCGAGCAGCGCGGTGCCGAGCCGGAGCTCGCGATGCTGCCCCGACGCGTCGAAGCAATGCAGCTCGAGGGGATCGCCCAGGTAGTGATGCCAGACCTCGTCAGAAAGTACCGCATGGAGCGCTGAGAAGTCGCCTGTGCGGAGTAAGAAGTAGATGGCCGTCGAGGCGCTGCGCTCCCCGCGCTCCGGCAGATCGAACGGCAGTGGCTCGGCTCGAAAGGTCTCCGCGTAGAAGCCGCCCTCCGGGTGTGGCCGCAGGTCCAAGGCCTCGATGACTTCTTGAGCGGTCAGCATGTGGGAACTCCGCAATCATCGGTCAACCCAGCGGCAGCCCGCCATCCGCTTTTGTCGTCGTCAGCGCGGCGCGGCGGCGCCCCGGACTGCCCCCATTTCGGCCGCCTGGGGCTTGGGCGCGCTTTTTCCTGGTTCCCGGCGCCGCGTGTGGCTATTTCGTTGCCGCTCCAATGGCGAAGAATCTTTCTGACATCGGGCTCATCGGGTTGGCCGTCATGGGCCAAAACCTTGCCCTGAACATCGCGGACCACGGTTTTAAGATTTCGGTCTTCAACCGCACCACGGCCACCACGGACAAGTTCGTGGCCGAGAACCAGAGCACCCCGGGTGGCCTGGTCGGCAGCCAAACGCTGCGCGAGTTTGTCGAGTCGCTGGCGAAGCCGCGCAAGATCGTGATCCTGGTCAAGGCCGGGGGCCCTACGGACGCGGTCATCGACGGACTGGTGCCGCTGCTTGCCAAGGGTGACATCGTGATCGACGGCGGCAACGCGCTGTGGACCGACACGATTCGGCGTGAACAGGCGCTAAAGGACAGGGGCCTGCGCTTTATCGGCTCGGGCGTGTCGGGCGGAGAAGAGGGCGCGCGTTTCGGGCCTTCGCTCATGCCGGGGGGTGACCCCGCCGCTTACAAGGTGCTTGAACCGATTTGGAATGCGATCGCCGCCAAGGTGGACGCCAAGACGGGCAAACCGCTACTGGGCGCAACGCCGGGCAATCCCATCGTCGGTGGGGTACCGTGCGCCACCTATATCGGCGAGAACGGCGCCGGTCACTACGTAAAGATGGTGCACAACGGCATCGAGTACGGCGACATGCAGATGATCTGCGAAGCCTACGATCTACTGCGTGGGCTCACGGGCATGAAACCGGTGGAGCTCAGCCAAGTCTTCACCAAGTGGAACAAGGGCATCCTCGACAGCTTCTTGATCGAGATTACCGCTGACATTCTGGGTCAGAATGACCCGGTCACCAAGAAGCCCTTCGTGGACGTGGTGCTCGACGCCGCGGGTCAGAAGGGCACGGGCAAGTGGACCAGCGCCAACGCCCTCGACATGGGGGTCCCGGCGCCCACCGTCGCCGAGGCCGTGTTCTCGCGCTGCCTCTCGGCCGTAAAGGAAGAGCGCGTCGCTGCTTCCAAGATCCTGAAGGGGCCAGGCAAGAAGTACAAGGGCAGCAAGAAGGCGCTCATCGACGCCGTCCAGGACGCGCTCTACTGCTCGAAGATCTGCTCCTACGCGCAGGGCTTCCAGCTGATGCGCGCCGCCCAGGCAGAGTACAAGTGGCACCTGGATTTCGGTGAGATCGCGCAGATTTGGCGCGGCGGCTGCATCATCCGCGCGGCCTTCTTGCAGAAGATCACCGAGGCCTACGCGCGCGATCCGAAGCTGGCTAATCTGCTGCTTGATAGCTTCTTCAACAAGACGGTCAAGAAGGCTCAGAAGAACTGGCGCAAGGCCGTGTCGCTAGGGATTGAGCACGGTGTCCCGCTGCCCACTTTTAGTAGCGCGCTGGCCTACTACGACGGCTACCGCTCAGCGAAGCTGCCCGCCAATTTGCTACAAGCCCAGCGGGACTACTTCGGAGCGCACACCTACGAGCGGGTCGATCAGCCGCGCGGCAAGGCGTTCCATCTGGATTGGCCTGAAAAGAACCGCCCGCAGCTGTCCGTGTGAGCGGCGGGCGACGCACGCCTAGCGCTTGGTAGTCGCCAGCAAGTCGTAGCGATTCATCAGCGCCAGGCGAGCCGGCTCCGGGTCGCCTAGCTCCACCATTTCGGCCAGACTATCCTGGACTTCATCGGTGAAGGTCGAAGGCGCGAGCCCCGACAACGCCAGCGCCAGGCGGTCGACGCTGAAGTCGGCGATCATCGCCTGAGCGAGCGGATCGTAGGCGCTTACGTCCACGTCTCGGCGCGCCGGAATCGACCCTTTGATTGGGTTGAACGCGTCCTGTCCCTCCACCGAGGCGAAGCTGGCAAGTAGATCGAGGGCCTCCTCACGCCGCGGTGCGCCCTTCGGCAGCGGGAACGTGTCGGCCGTAAACAGGAACACGCCTGCCGTCCCAGGAAATGGGATTTGCCCGAACGTCTCGCCCGGCTGCCCGCCGAGCTGGTTCAGGGCTCCCTTGGCCCAGTCGCCCATCACGGTCATGGCCGCCTGTCCGTGGTGCACTCGCGCGACGGCTTCATCCCACTCGATGTCACGTGCGTCTTCGTTGGTGTATTGCCAGAGCACGAGCGCTTCCTCCAGCACCTCCAACATGCGCGGATCGGCGGGGTTCGGGATCCGACCCGTGAAGTAGTCTTCATAGAAGGACGCTCCCTGTAGGGCCACCAGCAGGTTCTCGAAGATCAAGAGCGAGATCGTCCAGCTGCCCCTGCCTCCCACCGCCAGGGGCACCACGCCGGCGTCGGTCAGCGCCTGGCAGGCCACAAACAGCTCGGGCAACGAGGCGGGAGGCTCAAGCCCGAGCTCGGCAAACACCTGCTTGTTGTAAAACAGCGAGTTGGTGCGATGGATGTTGACCGGGACCGCGTACACGGCACCGTCGAAGCCGGCCGCGGCCAATACCGCTTCCGGGAAAACCTCCGCCCATGGTTTGCCGAGCAGGCGTTGAGCGCTGAGGGGCTCCACCTTCGATTCGGCAGCGTCAACGCCGTTGTAGAGGACCCAGCGCAGGAGATCCTGGCCAACGTTGGCTTGAAACGTGTCGGGCGGCTCGCTGGCCTCAAGGCGCGCGCGCAGCCTGTCGCGGGCCGTCGTCGAGTCCTTGGCAGCCGCGTTGAGCACCTTCGTCTCCGGGTGCCGCCGCTGGTGCACGGCCAGCATCGCATCGAGCGCCTCCACCTCGCCGGGCTTCGTCCACCAGCTGAAAAACTCGACCAGGCTAGCGGAGTCGGGGTCGCCGCTCGAGCAACCGAGAACCTGGCTGAAGCAGCCTAGGGAGAGCAAGCAGGCTATCCAGCGACGCATGGCGCCCAAGCAGGCTACCACGGCCCGTCAGCCAAAAGTCCCGGTCGCGGCCCGCCACCCAAACAGGTAGCCTAGGCTCGGAATGCCGTGGACACGTCGCCGCTTCAGGTTCGTCGCATCCGGCGCAATGGCCGCCGTCATGGGGCTGTCTGCTGTGCCGGCCCGCGCACAGCCAACTGACTCCGAACCTGCGACCACCGTGCCGCCCGCCGCGGTGTCCGTCGAACCAACCAACGAGCGCGCTGTGTGCCTGGCAGCCCACGAAAGCGCCCAGCTCGCGCGAATCGAAGGCCGGCTGCTGGAGGCCCGCGAGCGACTCTTGTCGTGCGCCAGGGAGGTGTGCCCCGGGCCGATTCAGGCAGATTGTGCCGGCTGGCTCAAGGACGTGGTCGCGGCTCTGCCGTCCGTGATCCTCGTCGTCACCTCCGAGCGCGGGGACGAACCTGCCGCCTCCGCCAGCATCGACGGTGAGCCCGTATTCCAGACCGGGCGAGCCCTGCTGCTCAATCCGGGCGTGCATCGCCTGCGCGTCGAGCTTGCCCCCTTCGCACCCATCGAGCAGACCCTGCTCGTTCGACAGGGCGAGCACGAGCGCCGTGTGGCCGTGCATTTCCTGACGCCGCCGGAACCAGCGCTGACGACGCCCGGGAGCCGGGCCGCGACCCCTCCGGCTGACGCGAAGGCCACGGCCCCGTCCGGAGCACGCCCGGTCCCTTGGTTCACCTACACGCTGGCCGCGGTCAGCCTGGTGGGCGTTGGCGGCACGGTCTACTTCGGCGCTTCAGCCTTGGCGGAGCGGGAGGACCAACTCGCCAGCTGCGCCCCACTCTGCGCAGAAGAGCAGACGCGTCAGGTGACCGAACCCGCCTTGTTGGCCGACGTTTCGCTGGTCGTGGCCGTCATGGCCGGGCTGGGCGCCGGCTACACTTACCTCAGCCGACCGAGCGTGCAAAGCGCGCAGCGTGCTCCGCTGCGACTCCGCATGGTCGCCGGCAGGCGCGCAGCCTTCGCCAGCTGGAGGTCGACGTTTTGAAGCTGGCCCGACTGCTGCGGATGACGATGGCAACGCTAGCGGGCTCATTCTATGGCTGCAGCCTGCTCGTCAGCCCGAGCGAGCTCGACGAAGGTTGCGACTCGGAGCTCAAGGCCTGCGCCGGAAAATGCGTGGCGCGTGACGACCCTGAGCATGGCTGCGCCGACGCCACGTGCCGGCCTTGCGTCGTCGCGAATGCTACTGCCCACTGCAGCGCTGAAGGGGTCTGCGCCGTCGCCGCTTGTCAGGGCAAGTTCGCCGACTGCAACGGAGACGGCGACGCACCAACCACCGACGGCTGCGAGGTAGACACGGGCCACGACCCACTCCACTGCGGCAGCTGTCAGGCCGTGCCGTGCCGCTCCGACAACGGCGAAGCGGGCTGCTCGGGAGGCAAGTGCTCGATCGCCGGCTGCAGTCCCCGCTTTCGCGACTGCAACTTCGCCGCGGTCGACGGCTGTGAAGTAGCGCTCGCCTCGGATCCCAAACACTGCGGCGACTGCGAGATTTCCTGCGGCAAATCGCAGCGCTGCGTCGAAGGCAGTTGTCAGGACGCGGACTGAACCGCTGAGATCGTGACCCCTCAAGCTCCCCGCCAGGCTCCGCGCACGGAGCTAGCGCAGGCCGCGGCCCACATGGTCGGTGCCGCGCTGCTCTTCGCGC
>JANNWK010000841.1:0-4418 GCA_031408355.1 Myxococcales bacterium | reverse complement strand
ACGAGAGCCAAACCGCCAGACAGACCAGAGCATTGCAGAGCACCCCGAGCGCGACGAGCTGGGCGAACGAAGGGGCGAGCTTGGCGCTCGCAATCGAAAGTGCCGTCGCGCCCAGCGCTCCGCGCGCGGCTCCGTACTGGCCCGTCAGGAAGCAAAGCAGCGCGGTGCCGAGCGCTCCCACGAAGTTGCCCAGGTACACGATGCCCCAGTTGCGCAGCACAGCGAGCGGACCAAGCGTGCCTCGGCACCAGGCCATCACCAACAGGCTGTTGCCGGTGAACAGCTCCGCTCCACCCACCACGACCAAAATCAGCCCGAGCGAGAACGAAAGCCCGGCCAGCAACCGTGCCGCGCCGAACGGCCAGGTCGTGGCCGTTCCGGTGAGCGCGATCGTCGAAAGCATGGCCCCAAGCGCAATGAACGCGCCCCCCAGGATCGCCAGCGCGAACGTGGTTCCCGCGGGGAGCCCGGCCTTCTGCACCCCCACCTGCTCGGCCTTCCGCGCCATCTCGGGCGGAAGCAGCGCGTCGACTTGACCCTCAGAGGGCACGCTGGATCTCCACGGGAGTGAGCTTGTACTCCGGGCAGTCGGCGAGCCGGTCGACCACGTCCGAGGTGACGTTGTTGGCGCCGCTCTCGGGAAAGCGAAAGTCGTAGAAGCTGCTCACGCCTTCGCGCCAGTGCGGCGGGTAGCCCGCCGTGGTCGAAGCATCGGGGCGGTCCAGCAGTAGCTGTAGCGCGCTTGCGGGCTCGGCTTGTCCGGCTCTTCGGCGTGTCCATTCGCGAAGTTTCATGTTGCTCTCAGGTCGGGACGTGCGCGCAACTTCGTCCAGGTCGAGCGCCCGGCGGAGCTGGACCCACCCAAGCAATTCGCGTTCCAGATCGACGGTGCGTCGTGTGGCTGCACGAGCGGCGCCCAAGCGCGCAGCAAATTCGCGTGGCGCACGCTTTGCGCGACGCAACAGGCCAGCGAACGAGGCAAGCCCTCCGATGCCCCTGGCACGTCGCTTGCTCTCGCACTGCACAGGAACCATTCGTGCCGCTCGCTCTTCCCACTCCTGAATCGACGGAGCAGCGGCCTGAAGGCGCTGGGCCTGGCCCCACCTTCTCCTGGTCCATGCTGGCGGCGCTGGTCGTGATGCTCGCTGCAACCTGGCTCTGGCGAGACAAGGCCGAAGCCACCAGTCACCCGCTCGTCGACTACTCAGCTTTCTACGGCTGGCTACAGACCGACAAGGTGGCTTCGGTGGTCATCAAGGGCACGCGGCTGGACGGGGTGCTGAAGAGTCCGGAGAACTTCGCCGGTACGCAGACGAAGGTCTTTCACACCGTCGGACCCGAACGCGACGACGCGCTCCTTCCGTTGCTGCATGACAAACGTGTCCAAATTCGCGTGACCAGCGAGGAACAACCGTTCGCACTTCAACTCCTGCTGAGTCTGCTGCCCTGGGTGGTCATCGTGGGGGGTTGGATTTGGCTCTCACGGCGCGCGCAGACGATGATGACCGGTGGCCCGCTTGGCGGCATTCTCAAGACCAAGAATCGCAAGTTCGACAAGCGCACGGCCGTCAACGTCACCTTCGACGACGTAGCAGGCCTCAAGTCCGCGAAACGAGACCTGCAGGAGGTGGTGCAATTCCTGAAGGAGCCTGAGAAATTTCGGCGCTTGGGCGGGAAGGTGCCGCGCGGAGTGCTGCTGATAGGGCCACCCGGCACCGGCAAGACCTTGTTGGCTCGAGCAGTGGCCGGCGAGTCAGGCGTACCATTCTTCAGCATCAGCGCGTCCGAGTTCATCGAAATGTTCGTGGGCGTCGGCGCAGCTCGCGTGCGTGACTTGTTCGCGGAAGCTCGGAAGGCCGCCCCCGCCATCGTGTTCATCGATGAAATTGACGCGGTCGGGCGCTCTCGCGGCGCCGGACTGGGTGGCGGCCACGACGAGCGGGAGCAAACCCTCAACCAGCTCCTGTCGGAAATGGACGGCTTCGACCGGGATGACCTCACGATCGTGCTGGCCGCGACCAACCGACCCGACGTGCTCGATCCGGCCTTGCTACGGCCGGGACGCTTCGATCGGCGTGTGATGGTGGATCGCCCCGAGCTCGCCGCCCGGCGTGCGATCCTGGACGTTCATGTCAAGCACCTGCTGTTGGGCAAGGATGTCGACCTCGACTCCGTGGCCAGAAACACGCCTGGTTTTTCGGGAGCAGACTTGGCCAACCTGGCCAACGAGGCCGCGCTCAACGCCACCCGGCGGGGTGCAGACGCCGTCGAGGCCGCGGACTTTCACGCGGCCTACGACAAGATTGTGCTCGGCGATCTGCGCGACGCCAAGCTAGTGGGCGACGAGAAGCAGCGAGTGGCCGTGCACGAAGCTGGTCACGCGATTGTCGCACGCTTTTCAGCGGATGCCGAGCCGCTTGAGCGAGTCAGTATCATTCCGCGTGGCATGGCCTTGGGTGCAACGCAGCAAGTGCCCGGGGAAGACCGCCACCTCATGACTCAGCCCCAGCTCGAGTCGCGATTACGCGTCCTTCTGGGCGGGTACGCTGCCGAGCGCCTGGTTCTCGGCAACGTTTCGACCGGTGCCGAGAACGACCTGAAGGAGGCTACTAAGCTGGCCTCCAAGATGGTGGCAAACTACGGAATGAGCCCGGCGCTGGGTGCTGTCTACTACGAGCACGAAGCCGAGCATCCGTTCCTGGGCCAAAGGATTGCCACGGACGGCGGAGCCAGCGACGCTACCCTTCGCGTCATCGAGGAGGAAGCGCGGCAGTTGCTCACTTCAGCCCTGGAAGGCGCCGGCAGATTGCTCAGCGAGCAGCGCGCCAAGCTCGATGAACTCCTGCGGGCCCTGCTTGAGCGTGAAACGCTGGAACGAGGCGAACTCGAGGCCTTGCTCGGAAGCGCTTCGGGGCAAGCAGGCGCACAAGCTGGGGCAACCTACAGCTCAGGCGACGGCCCTATCGGGTAACAAGCGGCATGTTGGTCTCCGCGCCGCTGCGATCCCCTTGATGGTACGTGTGCCGGCGGCCGTGTCGTTCGCGGTGCTGCGCACACCAGAGCTCCTCGCCGGCCGTCTCCTTGCGCGCCTCAATGCAGCGCGGGCACGCCGGCTCGATCTTGGGGATCGGCTGGGCGGTCCGCTCGGGCGGGATCACGAGCACCGGGCAGCCGGCGTGACGAACCACACCCTCTGCGACCGAGCCGAGCAGCCAGCGTGCGAGACCATGGTGGCCCTCGGTTCCGAGCACTATCAAGTCAGCTTCAAGCTCGGACGCGAGCGAAGTGACCCCGATGCTCGGGGTGTCGAGTCGCACGTGCGAAACGACCCGAATATTGGAGACTGAGGGCCGCTCAAGCTTCGCGAGTGCCTTCTCGATATGCTCATGCAACTGAGCCGCGGTGTCCTCGAGGGTCACCACGTGAGTCGGATCGACGTTCACGTAGCCTGAAAGGGGGTAGCCGAAGCCGACGTTGGTCGCGGGAACGACCGAAACGACGTGGATCTCGGCGCGCTTTCTGACGGCGGCAAGCTCGTGGGCTTTCGCGAACGCTCGATCCGCAAGCGGCGAGAAGTCCATACCGACCACGATGACGTAGGGTTTCTGGTTCATGACGGGCCTCGTTTGCTGAATTCGCCACAAGGCACTGCACCCGGCATGCCACCCGCCACTCCCAGCAGGGTCGCCCCCGAAACCCTGGCGAGTGGAGTGGACCTCAGCTCCGACATCGCAAGTTCTGCGTTTCGCTGGCGCATTCCCTGCGCGGCTCCACCGCGGTCCCAAGCGGGCTGGCGAGCTCCGCTTGTTTCATCTGGTCGACAGCTGGTTTCTCTTCCGTTTCAGAAACGAAAGCGAAACGCAAATACCGGAAAACGATGATGAGCGCGGCTTGCCGAAGCGGCGAGCGTTTGGGATAGTCAACTCACACGACAGTCGCTCTCTGAAATACTCACCACCTCTTGAGCGACGAGAGGGCTTTCAAGACACGAGCTGTCGTGACCCCCAAGTCACCCGAGTTGCGCTCGGCTTCGCCGAGGCGCGCTCAAGCTAAGGACCTCTTGATATGGACAGATCTGCCCTGCGAAGCAGCCGCCTCGCTCTCTCAATCTCCGTGCTCGCTCATGGATCGTGGGCCTCGGCCCAGGTAGCGGCGCCCTCCACCGACGCCGCCGCCGCGAAGCCCAAGCCGCCCCCGTACTCACTACCGTGGCAGTTACGGCCCGTCGTCGCTGGCAACGTCGTCCGTTCGGACACGGCGCTCGCCATGTACGAGAATCCGGTCAGCAAAAAGGCGGGCACGACTGTCGCGTCAACGCTGCTGGCCAGCTACAAGGTAACCGATAGCCTGGCTCCTCTCGTGCGACTCGGCCTCGTCTCCTATTCGCCGCCGGAAGGAACGAAGGTCGGCATGACGGC
>JANNWK010000840.1:0-4491 GCA_031408355.1 Myxococcales bacterium | reverse complement strand
GGCCGGCGTACGGCGGGGCGCAGTGGACCCCCCCACACATGCTGTTGCACCGTGACCGATCAGCGCCACCGGGATGTGGCCGACTTCGCTCCGTGCGAGCCTGGTCGGGGGCCCAGCGTGTCCGGTGCGTGTCCTCGTCGGGTCCCCGCGCGTGGGTGGGTGCGCGGACGCTTCATCGGATCGATGCTGTGGATTGAGCCCGTCCATCGGGGACGTGGCCAAGCCGTGGAGGCGAGCGATGGGCGAAGCACGAGACCGAATGGCGAAGCACCTCGGGACACGGGACGCCGCACGACTCGTGTAGGCCACGGGGAGGGTGGACGTGGCGCACGAGCACGTGTCGACGGCCCGGCGCGAGCCTGGGCTGAGTGTGGGTGAGATCGCGCGCGCTTACGGAGAGCCTGCGACTACGAGCAGCCTCGCTACCACTCGTGCCGCAATGGGCACTGCCCAGGGTGCCAGAGCCTCTCGCAGCTGCGGTGGCTCGAGGCGAGGCGCGAACGCATCCCCGACACAGGCTCTGAAGTCTTGACACGCCCCGGCTTCGTCGACCGCGCGAATGGCATTTTCAGGGCGAGTTAGGGGCGAGGGGGATCGAGCCGCAGGTGACCCTGGGCGCGAGGCGAAAGCGGACAGTGCGCACGCCATCGGTGAAGCGCGGCTGGAGTTCGTCCATGCCTTCGAGGGCCCGCGCGATTCGCGCGTGGGGTGCGGGCGGGAGCGGCAATTCGAGGGTGACCACAACGTGGCGCTTCTCGAAGCGGAGCGTCCCGGGGGCCTGCAGGAGTGCCATCAGAGTTCTCGCCCGGGTGGACGCGTCGTGCTCATGCTCGGTCGCGGAGAGGGAGTCGCCGAGGTGGTCGACCAGGTCGCGCACCGCGTTGTCGACGAGATAGCGCAGAGGCACCACGAGGTCGCGCTTGGTGGTGCAGAGCCAGGCGCGCTCGGCGCCGGGATCCACGTCGCGTCGCTCGACCCGCGCGGGAGCATCACGAAGCAGCTTCTGGGTCGTGTGCTGCTGGAGGTGCGCGGCCACATACTCGCTCGTCCACTTGCCGCGCTTGGTGCAGCGCTCAGGACAGGACTCGATCTCCGTGACGGTCTGGTTCAGCTGCTTGAGTTCCTCCTTCAAGCGGGCGTGCTCGGGGTTGTCGATGATGCGGTCGTCGGGTGCGTGCGTCGCCTTGCCGCGGTCGGAGAGGTGGTCGATGCCCGCCCGCTGCCGCCCGCTCTTGAACGAGTTCTCCTGCATCCCGCGCAGCGCGCGGAGCGTCGCCACGACCTCCGCGTCGTCCATCGCGGCAGCGTCGACGTTCGTGCAGAGCGGGAGCAGTGCGCGCCCGTCACGCTCGACGATGAGTCGGCTCGCGTGCTTCATGCGTGGGTGCTCGAACGCCGCACCGCCGATACCGTCTGCGGCGGGTGCGATGGCTGCGAGGTCGGGGAGATTCACGGAGGCCGGCACCCACGCGATGTACTTCACGCCGGCCACATCCAGCTCCTCGAGCACATCGAAGTCGAAGCCCCCTCGGTCCGACACCAACACGATCGTCGTCTCGGGAATCGCCACGCGCAGCTGCTCCGCCATCGGGCCAAGACAGGCGGAGAGGTGGCTGCCCGCAGGAACCTGTTCGCGAAGCCATGCGCGGCCCATCGCGTCGGTGACGACCACGTCGGCGAGGCCCTTCTCCGCGAGGCGATGCTTGCTGTTCCAGCCCTTGTCGATGCGCTCCTTGCCCGAGTAGGCCTTGAAGTGAATGTCGACGCCGAAGACGCGCACATCCATCGGGGCGCGACGCGCGAGGTGGCGTGCGAGCTCGCGGTGCAGCGCGACGCGATCGTACGTAGCCGTCATCTGCGTGAGGGCACGGTGCAGCGTCCGCACGCTCGGACATCGCTCCGTGCCGAGCACGACCCCAAGTCCGTACGCGTCGCGCTCGTGCAGCGACTCGAGCGAGTGGTACCCCGCCGCGATGCCTGCGCAGAGCGTCATCGCGATGGTCGGCGCCGAGTACACAGCCTTCTCCGAGCGCTTGGCCGAAGCCGCGCTCAGAGCCGGCATGATGCCCAAGTCGCACAGCGCGCTCGTCAGCAGGACGAGGCCTGCGTACTGGGACCGGTGTTCCGTCCCCACGGCCAGTGGCATACCGGGCCGGAGTTCCTCGTCGTCGTCTGGCACCTCCGACGAGGGACACACGACGTCCTCGGAAGAGAGCTCCTCCTCGGGCGCGGGCTCGGACTCGGTGACCTCCGGGAGCGAGAGCTGCGGGCCGAACTGGATCCGGTGTCCCCGCCCCACCGACCCCAGCCCCTCGGCTTCGAGTGTCGCGATCACCCGCGGCAGCGACATCCGCATCGTCCGCGCCACCGTGTCGAGCGACGCGCCAGCCCGCCGCATCGTGATCGCGCGCGAGCGCTCCTCCCGACTCAGCGGCGACAGCCCTTCGTGCATCGCGGTGCGAACCAAACCGGCAGCGCCGCCCTTCTCGAAGCGCCGACGCACGCGCGTCACCTCCGACTCGCTGATGCGGCACACCGCCGCGATCCGCTTGCCGCGAATCCCGATGCCCCGAAGCCCCATCACCACTAGGTCTCGGTGCGTCAGGTCGTCCTCTCGGTACGCGTACGCCACGTGCCCGTGCACCAGGATCCGCACCTCGCCCCCACTGAAAAGGCTCGTCACCGTGGTCGGTTCAACCTTCTCGAAGAGCACGGATTGGGTCGGGGGCGTCGGCATCCCTCTCCAACGTACCGCAGCGGAATTAATGCCGCGATCATATCGAATTAGGGGACTGCCTTTCCTCGACGAATCAGCCAGTCACCCGGGGCGTGTCAGGATCTCAGAGCCTGGGCCCGCCCGGCCAGCACGACAGCGCCCGCCCCGGCAGCGTCATGGCCATCCAGCGCTTCGGCGGCGCCCTGAACCTCAACGTCCACTTCCACGCTCTCTACACGGACGGCTGCTTCTACGAGCGCAGCGACGGCCAGCTCGTGTTCCTGCGCGCCGCCCCGCCCACCGTGGCCGAGCTCGCCGCCCTGGTGGCCGACATCAAGCGGCGCGTGGTCCTCCTGTTGGAGACGCTGGGCCTCGGCCCCGACGCGGACGACGACTGGGACGCGCAGCAGCTCCTGCTCGGCATGGGCGAGCTCTACGGCGATGGCGTCTTGAACAAGGGCGCCGAGCGCCTGCGCAACGGAAAGCCACGCGGCCCCAGCACGTTCGCGCGGCTCAAGGCGCACGACGACGGATTCGACCTCGACGCGCAGGTCACCGTGCCCGCGGAGGCCCGCGCGAGCCTCGAGCAACTGGTCCGCTACATCTTGCGTCCACCACTCAAGGAAACACGACTGACGCTCCACCTGACCAGCGTGGAGCTGACACTGAAGACGCCATGGAGCGACGGGACCACCCAGATCCTCCTGTCGACCGACCACTTCATCGACCGCCTGGCCGCTCTGGTCCCCCCGCCGCGCGTCAACACCCTGCTGTACGGCGGCCTCTTCGGCGCCAACGCCCGCCTCCGCCCACAGGCGGTGGCCTACCAGCGTCCGGGCGTGATCCCCCGCAAACGCACCCGCCCGGCCAAGCCGACCAAGCCCCGCAACACCGTGTGGGCCGAGCTCATGCGCCACAGCTTCGGCCTGGACGTCCTGGCCTGCCCCCACTGCGGCGGCCGCATGCGCCACGTGGCCACCGTTCTCGACCACGCAAGCATCCAACGCATCCTCCGGCACGAAGGCCTCGACACCCCCGAGCCCCGCGCCCGGTCGTCCCCGCTAGAGACCGACGTCCGCTACGAGCCCGGCGAGTTCGCACTCGCCGACGCTCCGCAGGACGACTTCTCCCAGCTCGACCCCAGCGACCCCTGGTGACCCCGACGAGCGACGCACCGTGAGACCGGCGATGCACCGGTCCGTCCGCGCCGCTCGAGATGGCCCATTCGCCAATAGCACTGGCGCCCAAAGCCCGGCTTGTGCCACCCTGACGAGGCCGGCAGGGGCTTCATGCGCGCTGACCGACAGCGTATTGCGTAGATACCATGTTATGTAAACTTTTCGTACAACTAGCTGAAATGATTCATGTTTCCTATGGGCCCGACCGCACGTCGCCGGCGGGGGTCCTGGGGATCGACAACGTGCTGGCGAGCATCTCTTCCGCCCTCGTGCCGCTGGGCGTCGACCTGAACGCCGGCTTCGCGGCGCGCCTCGGCGCCGGCGAGCTGCTGCTCCTCGTGCAGCTGCTCCGCGTCGACGGCTGCACCGACGACGATGTCGAGGTGCGCGTGTACGAACGCATGCCCGGCGACGACGAACGCCTGGTGCTCGCCCGCGACGGAACGCTCGCCCCCGGCAACCTGCTGGTGCCGGCGGCGTCCTCCCTGACGTTGGTGGGGACCTTCGGACGGGCGCGCCTCGAGCGCGGCCGCCTGGTGACCTCGCACGGAACGCTGGTTCTGCCGGAAGCCGCGGGCCTGGGCCTGCCGACGCTCG
>JANNWK010000839.1:0-1987 GCA_031408355.1 Myxococcales bacterium | reverse complement strand
CCGGCACCGCTCTGGCGCAGGGAGGCGAGATTCCAAGGCGCTTCGGTACGTTCTATTGGGGCAATGGCGTGCGCCCCGATCGTTGGCGGCCGACGGGCTCCGGAGGCTCCGGAAGCGAGTGGCAGCTATCGCCCGCGCTTCAGCCGCTCGCTGCCGTCAAGGATTACATCTCGGTGCTCACCGGCATCGACGTGATGTTTGAGGGAACTGCCCACCACCGCGGTCGTGCCGGGATGTTGGCCGGCGCCTACGATGCTAAGCTCGATATGTACGGGCGAGTCGATGGGCCGACCGTGGACCAGATCGCCGCGGTGGCTTGGGATGGGCTGACGCCGTTTCGCTCGCTCGAGCTTGGCATATCCATGAGGGCCAAGGATGGCGTCACCACCGTCCGCCAGGCCAGCGGCAGCATCTCGTTCAGTGGCCCGGGGCAGGTCATTCCGGCGGAGTTCTCTCCGCTCGCATTGTTCGATCGCCTCTTCGGTACCCAGTTAGGCGGGGAGAAAGAGCTGGCGTTACGCCAAAGCATCCTCGACACGGTGACCGAAGATGCCAAATCTTTGCGTACGCGCCTCGGCAAGGTCGACCAGGGGCGGCTGGACTCGCATCTCGACGGTATTCGTCAACTCGAGCTGGCGCTGGCGAGCGCTGATCGGGCCTGCGTCAAGCCGGACGTGGTTGCCGATCCTGCCGTCGATCTCGGTCACGAACTGCTCGATGAGCGCAACCAGCTGATGGCCCGCATTCTGGCGCGCGCGCTTGCTTGCGATCTCACGCGTGCTTTCAGCTATGAGTACATGGGTCTCGCTTGTGACCCTGTCTTCTGGCAGGTCGGGGCCACGGAGGGTAGCCACTTCCTCACCCACGATGATCGGCCCGGCGGGGGATTGCCACAGTACGAGAGAGTGCACGATGTCGTCGTGTTCTTGATGGGACAGCTCAGCTACTTGCTCGAACAGCTCAAGGCGATTCCCGAGGGCGACGGCACGCTGCTCGACAACTGCTGCGTTCTGGCAACTTCTGAGCACAGCGACGCAACCACGCACAGCTGTGTCAGCATGCCGATCGTCTTGGCTGGACGCGCCGGCGGCAAGCTGCGCTCGAACTTCCACTACGTCACCAGCACGGAAAACGCTTCAAAAGTGCTGCTCACCTGCCTGCGGGCGGTGGGGCTGCCCCTGACCGAGCTGGGCAAGAACGAAGGCTACGTCACCGACAGCATCGCCGCGCTCGAAGCCTGAGGCACCAAGGGCCTCCGCAGAGACTAATTCGTTCAGCGAGCAGCAGCCCGGCCTGTTCGCTTGCTATCAAGCTGCCGCTCAAGGCATCGCCGTCTCGGGCGAGCGCGCCGGCCAGCCCGTGCTGCGCGTGCTCGTGGGCGGTGCTTCGAGCGCAGCGGCCCGCGGCAACCAGACCGGCAAGACCGCCGAGCAGCCCGTCGCCGAAGCGCTCGGCGTTAGCGTCTACGCCCAGCAGTTCGTCCACGGCCGCGACCGCCAACAGCTCGAGCGACTCTGCCGCTACGTGATGCGACCACCGCTGTCGCAAGAGCGTCTGGCACTGCGCGACGACGGGCGGCTCGAGCTCACGCTGAAGCTGGCTCGCCCCAGTCGTCCGAGCTGCCAGAACCTCGCGCTGGACGCTCACGCTGGAGTTGGCTCCTGAAGAGGGTTTTTCGCGCGGACGTCGACGCTTGCAGCCGCTGCGGCGGGCCGATGCGCTGGCTCGAGGTTGCCACCGAACAGCACGCCATCGCGCGTCTGCTCGCCAAACATGGACTCGTTCCTCGCCCGCCTCCGGCTCCCGTGCCCTCGGTGCCGGTCGCGCAGCTCAAGTTGCCGTTTGGGCACAGCGGCAGCAAGTCGCGCCGCCTTAGGGCTTGAGCGTGACGGAAACGACGTCCATTTGGATGAACTGGCCGTCGAAGGCGGCGGGGGCGGGGGCGATGCCTGCGATGATGAAGGGCGTGCAGACCGGTAGCGCCGGG
>JANNWK010000838.1:0-3324 GCA_031408355.1 Myxococcales bacterium | reverse complement strand
CTAAAAGAAGCGAAGAGCCCAGCGAGCAAAGCGCCGGTGTTGACGGAGTCGGAGCAGAAGGAGGCGCTGGCGTTGCTAAAGGATCCAAAACTGCTGGAGCGCATCGTCGAGGATTTTTCGCGGAGCGGCGTGGTGGGCGAGCGCGTGAATAAAATAGTCGGCTACCTCGCGGCGACGAGCCGCAAGCTGGAGCGGCCGCTGGCTGTGGTGATCCAAAGCACGAGCGCGGCGGGCAAGAGCAGTTTGATGGAGGCGGTGTTGTCGTTTGTGCCGGAGGAGGAGCTTTGTCAGTACTCAGCGATGACGGAGCGGAGCCTGTTTTACATGGGCGGGCAGGATTTGAAGCACAAGGTGCTGGCCATCGCTGAGGAAGAAGGCGCGCGGGAGGCGAGCTACGCGTTGAAGCTTTTGCAGAGTGAGGGCCGGGTGAAGATTGCGTCGACGGGCAAGGACGCGCGGACGGGCGAGTTTGAGACGCGGGAGTACGAGCTCGAGGGGCCCGTGATGGTGTTTTTGACGACGACGGCGATCGACATAGACGAAGAGCTCCTGAACCGGTGCCTGGTGCTGACGGTGGACGAGGGGCGAGAGCAAACGCGGGCGATCCATGTGGCGCAGCGGCAGGCGCACACGCTCGAGGGTTTAGTGGCAAGCCAAGAGCGGGAGCGCTTGAAGCGCCTGCACCAGAACGCGCAGCGCTTGCTGCGGCCACTCGCTGTGGTGAACCCCTTTGCCTCAGAGCTTTCGTTTCCAGACCATCAAACGCGAGCGCGGCGGGACCACACGAAGTACCTGGGGTTGATTGATGTGATCGCGTTGGTGCATCAGTACCAGCGTGAAGTGCAGGAAGTGGAGCACTCTGCGTCTGGAGGCCAGGGCCAGCGTCTCCGCTACATCGAAGTGACGCGGGCAGACATCGCACTAGCGGACAAGCTTTGCGCGGAAGTGATCGGGCGCACGATGGACGAGCTACCGCCGCAGACGCGGCGATTGCTCGGGCTGCTGCAGCAGATTGTGAAGGAGGACGCAGAGCGTCTTGGGATGGACGCGAACGACTATCGTTTTACGCGGCGGGAAGTGCGCGAGCGAGTGCGCTGGGGCGACACGCAGCTGAAGGTGCATTTGAATCGACTGACAGAGCTGGAGCTGCTCGTGGTGCACCGCGGGCAGCACGGGCAGCGGCACGTGTACGAGCTGGCCTATGCGGGCGCGGAGTCGGAGCCGTTTGTTTATGATACCAACCGGTCGGGGTCTGGTCGGGGGGCGGTCGGGGATAGGAGCCGCCCGGTTTTATCGAATGAAGGAGACGACTTAGCTGAACCAGTCGGGGCAAACAGCGAAACACGGTACAGGCGCGGAGTGAACGGGGCGTCGTACGAGAAGGGCCGAGCGAAGTCTTTGCCTCTATCGCTGCAGCCCGAAGCGTGAAGTGATGGCGAAGAAGGGGTATCGCAAGCCGAAGCCGGTCATCGGGGATCTAACGGACCCTGAGGGCTTTGGCGTTTGGCTGGGGCGTTATCTGGAAGCGCTGCGTGTGAAGAACTACTCGGGGCGCACCGTTGAGAACCGCGAGGTGTATTTGCGATTTTTCATCGAGTGGTGCGGAGACCGCGGGATCGTGCGTCCGCATGAAGTGACGAAGCCAGTGCTAGAGCGCTACCAGCGGCACTTGTTTCACATGCGTCAGACGGGCGGCGTAAACCGCGGCAAACCTTTGAGCTTCCGAGCGCAGCACAGCCGGCTCGTGCCGGTCAGGATGTATTTCAAGTGGCTGACCCGCCAGAACGTCCTCCTCTGGAATCCCGCGAGTGAGCTTGAGTTGCCGCGGCTAGAGCGGCGGCTGCCGCGGTTTGTTTTGACGGCGGCTGAAGCGGAGACGGTCCTGGCGCAGCCCGACGTGAGCGAGCCGCTCGGCGTGCGAGACCGCGCCATCATCGAGGTCTTGTACTCGACGGGGATCCGGCGCATGGAGGTGCTGCACCTTTCGGTTTACGACCTCGATGACGAACGCGGGACGTTGATGGTGCGGCAGGGCAAAGGCAAGAAGGACCGGATGGTGCCCATCGGCGAACGGGCGATCGCGTGGGTGCGGCGGTACCTGGACGAGGTGCGTCCGTCGCTGGTGGTGCCGCCGGATACGGGGGAGCTGTTTCTGACGAGCCTCGGCGATGAATTTTCGCCGCATCGTTTGACGCAGTTGGTGCGGGATTACGTCGTGGCCGCAGACACCGGCAAGCAGGGCGCCTGCCATCTCTTCCGGCATACGATGGCGACGCTGATGCTCGAGAACGGGGCTGACATCCGGCACATCCAGGAGATGCTGGGACATGCGGAGCTGTCGACGACGCAGATTTACACGCAAGTCTCGATACGGCGTTTGAAGGCGGTGCACGCCGTGACTCATCCGGCGTCGAGGGAGCTACGGCCGTTGAGGAAGGCGGAGCCGGAGCGTGAATTTATCAGCGAGGACGAACTCCGGCTGCAACTCGCGGCGGAGGTGGAAGCGGAGATGGCCGATGGTTGACGACCAGCATTGGGCGGTCACGCCGGCTAACTTGGCGCTGCGCCAGGCGGGGCTGGACGCGCAGGAGCGGCAGTGTTTCGATGAGGGACGCTGCCCCGCAGCCGAGCGCGGCGTTAGCCGGGCTAGAGGCGTCAGAGGGCGTTTCCCGCCCGCCCCGGCAGAGCACAGTCACTCGCGGGTGGCCCCGCCCCACCCGCTCCTTGGAGCGGCATTACCCCGGATATGTCCGGCAATGAACGAGGACGTCGATGATGCAGGAGCGATGTGGTAGTTTGTCTCTCGTGGAAGCGCTGAAAGCCAGAGTGCAAGGAGGACGTTTGATCGTGGACGAGGCGACTCGTCTACCTGAAGGCGCCGAGGTCACGCTGGCAGTGATCGATGGTGATGATCTGGACGATGACGAGCGAGCGCGCTTGCATGCAGCTCTCGAGGAGTCGGCCGACGACATTGAAGCGGGACGCGTGATCTCAGCTGAAGAGTCATTGAAACGCTTGAGAGCTTTGCGGTGCGCCGACTCGAAGTAGCCGAGCGTGCTCAGGATGATGTTGAACGCCTTGGCACCTGGTGGCGGGAACATCGGGACAAGGCCCCCGACCTTTTCGATCAGGAGTTGGCGGGCGCGTATGCCGCAATACTGGAGCAGCCTGAGTACGGGCAACGCTATACGGTAGTGCGCAGCCAGCAAGTATGGCGCTACCTCATGCCCAAGACCAAAAAGCACGTTTACTATCGGCTCGATAGTGATGACGTGATCAGAGTAATGGCGGTTTGGGGAGCCATACGGGGGCGCGGTCCCAAGC
>JANNWK010000837.1:0-1883 GCA_031408355.1 Myxococcales bacterium | reverse complement strand
CAGAATGGAGGAGACAGAATGAACGCGATCAAGGATGAGGTTCGGATCCAAGAAACAGCGAAAAAAGTCTACGAAGCGCTCACGCTTCAGGCCGGGTACCGCGGATGGTGGAACGCGGTCGGCGAGGTAGCAGAGAAAGTGGGCGGCGAGGCGAAACTGAGCTTCGTCAAAGACGGCACCCCCATAAACATGGGCTTCCGCATCGACGAAATGAAGTCGAATGAATGCGTGCGCTGGACCTGCGTGACCCACGACATGCCGAGCTGGGTCGGGACGTCGCTGACCTGGCGGCTCGCTGAAGCAGGCGGAGCCGTGGTGGTCTCGCTCGAACACAGCGGTTGGCAAGGCGTGGCGCCGGAGATGGTGGCCCAGGGCTGGAAGCACTTCCTCGGCAGCCTGAAGTCCTACGTCGAGACGGGTACGGGCCAGCCGTGGTGAACGAGCCAGGCCATGGCAGTTGATGTCCTGACTGAGATCGTCGTCGAGCGTCCGCTCGACCAAGTGGCGGCCTTCGCTGCGGATCCGTTTAACGCACCTTCGTGGTACGTCAACATCAAGGCGGTCGAGTGGAAGACCTCGCCGCCGCTTCGGGCGGGTTCGCGCATCGCCTTCGTCGCCCACTTTCTCGGTCGGCGCCTCGCCTACACCTATGAAATCATCGATTTCGTTCCAGGGGCGCGTCTGGTCATGCGCACAGCAGAGGGGCCGTTCCCGATGGAGACGACGTACACCTGGAACGCGACGAGCGGAGGCCAAACGCGGATGACGCTTCGCAACTGCGGCGAGCCGAGCGGCTTCTCCAAGCTCGCCGCCCCGTTCATGGCGGCCGCGATGCGCCGAGCCAATCGCAAGGACCTCGCCTGTCTGAAGGCGCTCCTAGAACGGACGACGAAGTGAAAATTGATCGCGGTGACGTGTTCTGGATCGAACCAGATGATTCGCGCGGTCCCGCGCCGAGCTACTCCCATCCCCACGTGGTGGTGCAGGACGACGTCTTCAACCACTCGCGCATCGCGACCGTGATCGTGTGCGCCTTGACCACGAACCTACACAAGGCGACTGGCCCAGGGAATGTTCTGCTCGACGTGGGTGAGGGCAACCTCCCAAAACAGAGCGCAGTGGTCGTGTCGCAGATCTCGTCGGTCGAGAAGTCTCGCTTGGGGGAACGGATCGGGTCGCTCTCCCAAGCGCGCGTGGAGCAGATCCTGGCCGGCCTTCGATTTCAGCAGGCGTCGTTCTTCAGGGAGTGAAGGCTTCCCGGCGGGTGGCACGGGTTCCACCGGCACCGACGACGCCGTAGGTCCCTGGATATGCCGGCTATTCAAGCGAACGTTCCCAGGTGGGGCGCTAGTCACACGCACGTCCTAGCCGCGAGGGCAGGCGCCGACGTGGCACAGGCGTTATTCTTCAGTTCGTACAGACGTATAACAAGGCATCTCATGATCAAGAAGCTCTCCGCCGTCGGCAACAGCCTCGGGCTCATCATTGAGCGCCCGATCCTCGAACTACTCAACATCACCAAGGATACGCCGCTCGAGATCAAGACCGACGGCGAGGCGCTCATCATCCGCCCGGCAAAGAAGGCCTCCCAGATGGATCGGGTGCTGGCCGCCGCTGACGAGATCATGGACGCTCACGAGGAGACCTTCCGGAAGCTGGCTAAGTGAGCGAGGAAGGCCCCGACGAACCGGCTCCCGTGTTTCTCACGGCGGAGCAAGTGATCGCCCTGCACCAGCGGCAGCTCGACCGCTTCG
Organism: Myxococcales bacterium; assembly: GCA_031408355.1. Classification (GTDB taxonomy): domain Bacteria; phylum Myxococcota_A; class Polyangia; order Polyangiales; family Polyangiaceae; genus PMG-095. The sequence goes on along the minus strand of JANNWK010000837.1, from coordinate 129 downwards.
GCGGTGGCGCTGGCCTGCGCGACCGTGGCCTGCTCGAGTCGGCTGTATGTTAGGCCCGCCGTATGGGACTCCTGACCTTCAGCATCAACATCACCCTGGACGGTTGCGTCGACCACCAGGAGGGAATCG
>JANNWK010000836.1:0-3179 GCA_031408355.1 Myxococcales bacterium | reverse complement strand
CTTCGTGGGCCTGGCCAGAGGGCTCCGGCCCTTCAAGCAATCGGACGGCAAGTGGGCCAAGAAGAACGGCTACGACGGCACCACCTTCCACCGCGTGATCAAGGGCTTCATGATCCAGGGCGGCGATCCAGACGGGAGCGGGCGCGGCGAGCCTGGCTACGTGATCCCCGACGAGGTGTGGGAAGGCGCCAAGCATGACGAGCGCGGGCAGCTGTGCATGGCGAACCGGGGCAAGAACACCAATGGGATGCAGTTCTTCATCATGGATGGCAAGGCAGCGCACCTCGACGGGGGCTACACGATCTTTGGCAAGTGCGGGCCCGAAGAGGTGATCCAGAAGCTTTCCACGGTGGAGGTTCAGGGTGACCGCTCCGTCAAGCCAACCAAGATCACCAAGGTCACCATCAAACGGAAGCCGGGAAAGAACGACAAGGCCGGCGCTCTGGCAGCGCCCGTTGCGCCCGCTGCAGCGCCGAAAGAGCCCGCTGCGCCCGCGCCGAAGGCACCGGCTGCGCCCTCGGCTAGCCAACCGTAGGGAGCCACGGCGGGGCACGGAGCCGCACTCGAGGTTGCTCAATCCGGCTGGAAGAGGATGCGCTGCGAGCCTTCGATGAAATAGAAGCGCGCGTGCTCCGGTCGCCCGAACGTGAGCGCGCCGAAGAAGTTGAGGACGACGGCGAGCGCAGAGACGGCCACGAACGCCCCCCGCAGCGGCGGGCCCGAGATCGCCAGCAGCAGGAACAGCAGTACCGAATAGTCGTTCGAGAATCGATAGCCGAACTGCACCCAACCGGTGTTCTGATAGAAGAGAGTGGGCAACGCGACGAGCGCCGCCGTGATCAACAGGCAGCGCGCTAGGGGTGTGATGCGTCGCGGGAACAGCAGCCACAAGTACATGGGCGTGGTGAGCCACAGCGCAAGGCCATGCCCGTTGACCTGGATGGCTCCCGTCCCGCTCGCCGGTGTCCAAGGCAGGCTGGCCAGAATCACGCCCAAATTCCGAGCCAAGTAGTGGTAGTCAAAGAGGCCCCATTGAGCGATCCGCTTCGACCAGGCCACGCTCAGGTAGCGATAGCCCACCTCGAATGGATCGCCGAAACGCGCGGCGTTGTGCCAAAGCGTCGCCGCCATAACCAAAACGATAGGCAGCGCAAACAGCCCCAAGCCACGGCCTAGCGGGCCAAGGTGATAGCGGTTGAAGAGACCGGGACCCGTCGCCACTTGGCGCTCAGCCACGCGGATCGCCTCGAACACGAAGAGTGGCGCGGCAAGCAGCAGCGGCGCGCGCGTGGCAAACCCGAGCGCGAGGCAGGTTCCGGCAAGCAGAGGCCGCTCCGCCGAGAGGGCGAACAGCACGTACAGGGCCAAGAGCCCGGTGCCCACCACGTGAGCCGCGTACCAAACCGTGCCTTGCACGGCCGTGAAAAAGTAGACGCTACCGAACGCGAAGAGGCCAGCGTACGCCAGATTGTCGTTCTCGCTCCGGCGAGACTCGCCTGCGCGAGTAAGCTTCTCCAGCACCAGAAACAGAACCGCTGGCGCCATTCCAGCCACCAGCAGAAAAAACCGGCCGTCGTTCACCAGCTCGGGCCGCCCGGCCAGTGCCACGAGTGGGACCAGCAGCACGCTTGGGAAGGCCGGAAACACCACGAACCATCGCCCTTCGAAGCGAGCAAAATCGTTGTTGCCGGTGTAAGCGGGTGGCGCCCCGCCCAGATCAAGCTGGCCGTCGAGCCACGCAGAGGCCATCAGCGCGAAGTGGTTGAAGGGGGTGTGGGCAGTCAGCGTTCGGGGGGCCGCGCAGGCGAGCAGCACCGCCGTGACGCCCAAGTAGAGAGCGAGCGCCAAGAGCGTTCGGCGCGAGCGTTCTCCTCTCGCGAGCCATCGCGTCACCCGGCCCGCGTTGCCCGTGGGAGTCACTCGCTCCGCCATACCAAACCCGGACGCTGCGGTCGCCCGGCACGGACGCCGAGGCAGGCAACGGCGCGGGGACTGGCGAAAGCGCCCTACCCGCGCTAAAGCGGTCCTCCCATGTCCGCCCGCCCCGAGCTCGTCATCCCAGTCGCGGATCTGGAGCGGGGCCCCAAAGACGTCGAGTTCCAGCTTTCCGAGGCGTGGCTGGCCCACGCCCTTGAAGACAGCGGCGCGACCGCGCTCCAAGCGGGCCGGTTGACGGCCCACGTGAGCAGGAACGGCGCCGACGTCCTGGTTCGTGGCCAGCTGGAGGTCCAGCTCGTCATGCCCTGCGTGATCACCCTGGACCCCGTCCCAGTGGACGTTCGGACCGAAATTCTGCTGATGTTGTCCCCCCAGGCCGGCGCACCCAGTGACCTCCCGAACAGGAGTTCGGGGCGTCGCCGAGCGACGACTCGTCCGGAGCGGGACCCGGCGGACCCGGCGGACCCAGCGAAGCCGCTGCGAAACCCGCCATCCAAGGGGTCAAGAGGCGCCAAAACAGCCGACTCTCCCTGGGCCGATACCCCGACGCTCGAGGACGAGACGGCGGGGCGAGATACCTTCGATGGGCACCAAATCGTGCTGGACGACTTTGCCCGTGAGTTCCTAATCTTGGAACTTCCGATGTTTCCTCGCCGTTCGGACTTGCCAACCGAGCCAAGCCCCGCTAACCCTCCGCTCCCTGCTGGCAGCCCGGAGGACGAACCCTCGCCCATCGATCCGCGCCTGTCACCCCTGGCCGAGCTGAAGAGCCGGCTCGAAAAGATCAATAAGGAGTAATCCTCGTGGCCGTACCCAAGCGACGTAAGAGCAGCAGCAGGCGCGATATGCGCAGAGCAAACCATGACAAGGTAGCCGCACCGAACCTGGTGCCGTGCGCCAGCTGCTCGGCACCGATGATCCCGCATCGGGTGTGCCCGAGCTGTGGTTTCTACAAGGGTCGCGCCGTTCTTAAGATCGGCACTCCCGAAACCTGAGGCCTGGCTGGCCTCCCCTGGGGGACCTGTCCAGACAACGTGAGGCCGTTTCGGGGGCTCGCACGTCCGACGACTGCCTCGCAGCTCTGTCAGCTGGTTTGACCATTTCTGGTGACGCGCCCGTGAGAGCGTCGTATCGCTAGCTGGCATGTTGAGCGACCCCGTTCCGAAAAGCCGAATTGTCGGCACGGGCGCGTACACGCCTGACCGAATTGTGACGAACGCCGATCTCGAGCGCCTCGTCGA
>JANNWK010000835.1:0-9579 GCA_031408355.1 Myxococcales bacterium | reverse complement strand
TGCAAAGTGCTCGACAGGTTTTTGGCGAACGGCACATCGAGGCGAAGCTCCGCGCCAGACCACCTAAGGCGCGCGTTGCCAGAGCGGCAACGCAGCCGGCGGAAAAGCAACCGCTCGAGACCCTCGCCAAGGTGCTCTCGTCGCTCTCGAGCCTCGGTTTCGGGCACAGCGAGGCGTCGGCGGCGGTCGGCCAAGCGCTCGGCAGTCAGCCCGGTCTCGGTCTTGGTCTCGATCTCGGTCTCGGTCTCGATGTCGAGCAGCTCCTGCGGAGGTGCTTGCTCTTGCTGGTGCCGAAAGCCAGCTGATGCGTCACCGACGCCAGTAGCTTTCGGGCAGCGCCCGGCTTGCTTCCCTCCGTTGCTCGGCGCTGGGCATTGGCGCTTCGGCGAAGGCCCGGTTACACGTGCCCCCCCATGCACGTTCTCGTGAGCAAGAAGGACCTGCTCGGAGTCCTTGGCCCGGCGGCGCGGGGGCCCTCGGTTTGACCCTCGGCCGAGCGGCGAACACGGGTACCGATCGACGCCACGGCAGCCTTCTGCAAGCCGAGCCGCGGAGCGGCAGCACGATCTTAACCGCGCTCCGCGGGGAATCGCGGCCCATTTTGCCTCCCCGAGCGCCCGCTCGCGGGCCTGATTTCAGGCACTTCCGAGTTTTTCGCCGCGATCTAGTTACTTGCGGACACCGGGACTCGGTTCAGCGTTACCGAGGTATTTGCCTATCTCTTCGCGCTTCGCTTGAACCGCGTCGAGCAGGGCGAGCGCATGCGCGATACGCTCGCGAGCTTGAGGATCGGGGTGGGCTAGCCGCACCTTGTCCCAACGCAGCTTCAACGTGTTCTGAAGCTCCCGCAGGTCGTACACCGCGCGCTGATGCGGATTCCGAAACGAGCCCACCGGCCAAGCTGAATCCACCGCAATGGCCAGCGCCGACACGCCGGCGAGCACCACGGCTACCTTGCCACCCAGAAGGCCAGCCGCTACGGCGGCGCCCGCAGCGCACACGAACGCCGCGCCGCGCAGCACCCAGAAGCGCACCTTCTCGCGACGATCGCGAGCCAGGTTGCCTAGAGCCCAGAGTTCGAGATCGGCGATCTGATGGTCGATGGCGCTTTCAGGTGCGAACGTCCCTACGGCGCGCGGCGCTTCCAGTACGTCCCCCACCTCGGTGTCGACGCGCGCTGATGGCGCTTCGGTGGGGGTAACGCCAGACCGCGGCGCTTCGCTGACGGGGGACGGACGCATCGGCGGTCCGCTCAGGGGGGGAAGAGGGCGCACGGAGTCTGAAACAGCCATGGGCTCGCTTAACCCTGGAAGCCCGCTCGCTTCAACCCCAGGCGCGAGCCGGCGCTGGCGCGTCCGCACGGCCGCAGCACACGTTTCCATCTAGAGCGCACCTGGGGTGCTGCCTGCCACGGCAGCTATCTCGCTCATTTCGCTACTAGTTTCGCCGCTCTATCGACGCCGTGGCCCGCCCCCTCGGGCCTTTGGCCTGCGCGCTGCGAGCGACCCCACAAAACGCCAAGCCGCGTGCATATAGTCACGCGCGTGCAGGTCACCGGGCTGTTCATTTACCCCATCAAGGCCTGCCGAGGTGTGGCCCTGAAGGAGTGCCAAGTCGCCGAGCGCGGGTTTGCCGGCGACCGGCGCTACATGTTGGTAGACAGCGCCGGCACCTTCATCACGCAGCGCGAAGTGCCCAAGTTGGCCCTCGTCGAGCTCGCCATCGAAGCTGAGCGCTTGCGCGTGTCGGCACCCGGCGCGCCGACGCTTGAGCTACCGACTGGCCTCAGCGAGGGCGAGGCGGTCGCGATCCAGGTCTGGGATCACCGGGGGACGGCCCTGCGTCATCAGGCGGGCAGCCGATGGTTCTCGGCTTGGCTCGGCGACATTGTCAGCTTGGTCTACATGCCGGACTCCGAGCGTCGCGCGGTCAACCCGAACCGCGGCAGGCCCGACGACATCGTCAGCTTCGCGGATGGCTACCCCTTCCTCTTGCTCTCGGAGGAGTCACTCGCCGACCTGAATGCTCGACTGCCGGAGCCGCTCAGCATGCGCCGGTTTCGCCCCAATATTGTGATTTCGGGCTGCAGTCCCTACGAGGAGGACGGCTTCTCGCGCCTACTCATCGGGGGCGTGCCGTTCCGCGCGGTCAAACGTTGCGAACGCTGCGTCGTGACCACGGTCGATCCGGACACGGGACAACAGGGCAAGGAGCCGCTCCGCACGCTGGCCTCCTATCGCACCCAAGACAACCTGGTGTGGTTCGGCATGAACCTGGTTCACGACGCCTCCGGCCTACTTTGCGTGGGCGACCAGGTCACCTCACAGCTTCGATAGCAAGCTGGACAGCTCGGGGGCCGTCTTCGCTTTCACTCTTAGCTCGAGCGCCGCCGGTGCCGCCGGACCGCGAACGATGGCGTACGCGCCTGTGCCGTAAAGCCCATCCACCAGCGCCGAGACCTCTCGCGAGAGCTCGAGGAAGCTTGGCTCGTTGTTGGGCGCGCGCAGCCTGTCCGGAACCCTCACGAGCACCTCGTCGGTGGCGAAGCGCAGCTTGCCGCCGAGCTCGGGCGCGCCTTCCAAGAGCACGCAGGCGCGAAGCGCGCGCTGGAAGGCCTCACGCAGCCGCCCTTCCGGACCCGATCCATGCCGTTTTCGGCTAAAAAGCAGGCCTGGGCGAGCCTCACCCTCGTCGAGATAGTAGTCGTTGGCGTCGCCGATCAAGACGATACCGGGCCCCTGACTCACGTGCTTGTAGTCGGCCACGTCAATCATCAGCTCGTCGAAGGCGTGCTCACGAATGAAGCGATGGAACACCGGCAGGACCGCTTCGGCGCGGAACGCGGCGTTCGGCTTGGCAAAAAACTTAACTTGGAGTTTCTCGGACTGCATGAGCGTTGCTGCTTCCTAAGACGCGAGGTTTCCGGTGCGGGTGTAGCACTGGTAGGCGGCATCGACGAACAACTGCGCCTCCTCGACCAGCTGGTGCGCAAGCTCCTTGGTTGGACTCGCCGTAGGCTCCTCGTAGGCCTTGAAGAAGTACTGGGCGAACTTGCCGTGCGCGTATGGATCCCAGAACAGCTTGGTGTCGTAGAGGTGTACCCGGAACTCCTTGACGATCTCGTCGGCCTGGTCACCCAGGTTCTCGTTCTTCTGCCGGGTGAGCGCGCGGGCCGCCACCAGCATGGCGCTAAAGGCCCGGGAAGCAGCCTCCGAGGGCTTGCCTTCGTCGAGCAAGAGCTGGGCCTCGAAGACCTCCCGCTCACTGGCGGCAAGCCCCATTTCGACGAACGGAACCACCTCGCCAGCGCACTCGCCGACGCCCATATCGCCGATCGTGTACTCGCGAGGATCGCCCCAATCTGAATAGAAGCTCGGGTCCACGTCGTAGGGCGGCACCTGGTTGAGCCCGTCGACGATCTTGCGGTTCGGCTTCTTCCCTACCCTGTCGACGAAGGCCTTGAACGTCTCGCCCGACAGCTTGTCGGCGACGTAGAAGTCGGTGAGCTGCTTGACCGCCAAAGGCACGTTCTTCGAAGGGATCGCGCCGATGGCAAGCCCATAGTTGGCACCATTGTTGGTCAACTCACCGCCGACCACGAGTTGAAAGTGAGGGACACGCCGGCCGTTGACATTGCGGCTCACACCCAAGAAGCCGAGATCGGCCACGTGGTGCTGGGCGCAGCTGTTAAAGCAACCACTGCACTTCACGTGTAGCGCCTTGACCGCTGGATCAAGCTGGTTTTCAACCAACTTCAGCTGATGCTTCAGCTCGGCAGCCAAGCCACGCGACGAGGAAATGCCGAGCTTGCAGGTGTCGGTCCCGGGACAGGAGGTGACGTCGCTGATGCTATCCGCGCCGGCGTCGGCGAGGCCCACCTGAAGCAGTTCGTTGAATAGGGCCGGCAGATCCGCGTTGGCGACCCAGCGGAACATGATGTTCTGGTCGACCGTGGTGCGCAGCGAGTCACCCGTGTATCGGCGCATCATTTCGGCCACCGCACGGCCTTGCGTCGGCGAGAAGTCCCCGAGCGGCAAGGCCACAAGCGCCGTGGAGTAGCCGGCCTGGCTCTGCGGCTCGACGTTGGACTCTAGCCAAGCGTCGAAGCCTGCTGACCTAGGCGCGCTGCCAAGCTCACTGGGAGGCTTGAGGGGTGACTCGTCGGTCGCGTGAAGGTCCTGGAGGAAGGCCGTCCAGCGCTCGTCCGGACGCAGCTTGGCTCGCTCCTCGAACACCAGCCGCTTGAACTCCTCGACGCCAAGCTTCTTGACCAGAAATTTTATCCGTGCGCGCGCGCGATTGTCACGCTCGCCGAGCCGCGCGAAAACTCGCGCGACCGCCTGAGACATCGGCAGCAGCTCTTCTTCAGGCAAGAACTCCGAGATCAAAGCCGCCGGGTAGGGAACCGAGCCAAGCCCACCGCCGACGTAGAATTCGAAGCCCCGCTTCTTCACGCCGTTCTCCGTGCGGACCACCGCGATTCCGCCCAAATCGTGGAAGTTCACTAAGCCGCAGGGGTTACCCTTGCAGCCTGAAAACGCTATTTTTACCTTGCGACCAAAATCCTGTGTGTCGTCATGACCGAGCAGGAAGAACGTGATCGCATGGGCATACGGCGTCACATCGAAGGTCTCCTCCCCGCAGACACCCGCGTAGGGGCAGGCGGTGACATTGCGGACGGAGTTGCCGCAGGCCTCGCGGGTCGTGATGTCGACCGCGGCCAGACGGCGCATCAGATCGGGAGTGTCCTCGATGTGAATGAAGTGAAGCTGAATGTCCTGCCGCGTGGTCACGTGCAAGATCTGGTCGGAGTACTCCTCCGCCAGGTCGCAGAGCACGTCCATCTGTGCGGCGCTCATCTTGCCGTACGGGATCTTGATTCGCATCATGCCCGGAGCGTCCCAAACGGTACTCGGGCCCTTCGTCAGCTCGCCGCAGGGAAACTTGAGCTCCTGCGTCTTCTCGCCGTCGTTGCGCTGGCCGTTGTCATACCGCTGACCGTAGATGCCGCGGCGGAGCCGTGTCTCCGCGAACATCTTTTCTTCGAACTTCCCCTTCTTGCGCAGCTCGAGCTGCGTCTCGAACACATCGATCTCGCGCGACCAGTCTTCGCGCATCTTGCCGTTGAGGTGTTCTTTCCAGGTCGAGGTCGTGGTCATGGGGCAGACACTTTCTCCGCGGGTGACGTTGCCCAGCGGTCCCCTCGCGTAAACCCCGAACAGGGCCGGGCACCGAGTTTGCGGGAGGGGCCGGCACCATACTCCCATTTTCCGGTGCGACAACTAGGGAATGGTCGAATCGGCACCGGACCCGAAGCCTGAATGCATCCTTAAGCACTCAAAACTACACGACTTTATGCGCTGAGCACTGGCCCATGCTAGTACGCCCCCCCCGACTGATGCGTTACACGCGCGCCCTAATCCCCACTCTGAAGGAAGCGCCTTCCGACGCCAGCGATGCGAGCCACGCTCTGCTGCTGAGAGCAGGCTACGTGCGTCGGTTGGGGGCTGGCCTCTATGCCTACCTTCCGCTGGGCCTCAGGCTGCTGCGTAAGCTTGAGGACATCGTGCGCGTGGAGCTTGAGCTGAAAGGCGCACTGGAGCTGCGCCTGCCGAGCCTGCTACCCGCCCACGACGACATCGTCACGGCTCTGGCGCGAAGCGAACTCCACAGCCATCGAGATCTGCCCAAGCTGTTCTACCAGATCCAGACCAAGTTCCGCGACGAAACGCGACCGCGAGGCGGGCTGCTACGGGGACGCGAGTTCGTGGTGAAGGCTGCCTATTCGTTTGATCTGAGCGAAGCACAGGCGGAAGTCACCTACGACGCGATGCGTGCAGCCTACATCCGGATCTTTGCGCGGATGGGCCTCAGCTATCGCACGGTCAGCGCCGACGCTGGCTGGCCGGTTGGCTCGCAGAGCGAGGAGTTTCATGTCCCACTGGCGAGTGGCGAGGACCAAATCGCTGCCTGCCTGCAGTGCCCCTACGCCGCGAACCTCGAGGTGGCGACGAGCCCGCCCTATCCGCGTCGCGGACCCAGCCTGGCCGAGCTGCCGGCTCGCCAGCGGGTACACACGCCTCTTGTGCGCAGTATCGACGAGGTCGCTGGCTTCTTCGACCTGCCCAAGGCACGCATCTTGAAGAGCTTGTTGTACGTCGCCGACAAGACCCCAGTACTGGTCGTGCTGCGCGGAGACCACGCAGTCAACGAACTGAAGTTGGCGCGGGCGCTCGGCGCGAGCGAAGTGCGGCTTGCTCACGCTTCAGAGGTGGAGACAGCAACCGGAGCTGCACTGGGCTTCGCTGGGCCGGTCGGCTTCAGCGGGCGCATTGTCGTCGACCGTGACGCGCAAAGTGTGGCTGACGGCGTGACCGGCGCGGGCGAGACGGACTACCACTTTCTCCACGTCAGCTTCGGACGTGACTTCAGCGGGCAAGTCGCCGACCTCCGCAACGTCGTGGATGGGGACCTTTGCCCCGCCTGCGGAGCGTCGCTCAAGCTCTTCCGCGGCCTCGAAGTCGGGCAGATTTCGCGGCTAGGCGTAAGCTATGGCCAGTTCATGAACGCCAGCTATCTGGACGAACAGGGCTCGCCCAGGGCCCTGGCGATCGGCCGCTACGCCATCGGCCTTTCACGCTTGGCCGCGGCTGTCGTTGAGCAGCACCACGATGCCGACGGCATTTCCTGGCCGCTCGCGGTGGCTCCGTATCAGGTCCATGTCGTACAGCTTGGCGACCAGCCAGCCGTGATCGGAGCTGTCGCCAAGCTGGAGAACGAGCTTGCGGCGCAAGGCTTAGAGGTCCTGATAGACGACCGCAACGAGCGCGCCGGAGTGAAGTTCAAGGACGCGGATTTGATCGGGATTCCGCTGCGAGTAACGGTGGGCGAAAGGGCGCTGGCTGACGGCAATGTCGAGTTCAAGTTGCGCCAGCAAAGCCCGCCAACCCCGCTAGAATTCGTCAGCCTGGACCGGGCTGCACTGCGAGCTTCAGAGTTAGTGCGACTGACTCTGCATCCCCCCGCCGCGACCGAGGCCGCATGACCAACCGCAAAGACAAGCCCACCACGTCGACGGAGGCTGTCCACGCTGGAGTGAGCCGAGCGCGCTCACACCACACGTTGACTCCTTCGATCGCCCAGACCGCCACCTACACCTTCGAGAACACGGCAACGCTCGAACGTTACATGCGCGGCGAGGACCCCGACCCCGAGCGCCAGGAGTACGGACGCTACGGCAACCCAACCGTGCGCGAGCTAGAGCGGCGCGTGGCTGCCCTGGAGGGAGCGGATGACGCCGTGGCCTTCGCTAGCGGCATGGCGGCCACCACCACGGCCCTCTTGTCGCTGCTCAAGGCCGGCGACCACGTCGTGCTGTTCCACGATTGTTATCGACGCACGCGCCAGCTGGTCACGCAAACGCTGCTGCGCTTTGGAATCGAGCACAGCGTGGTCGAGCCCGGTGACCTGCCTGCGATGGAAGCCGCGATTCGGCCCAACACTCGCTTGGTGGTGACCGAGTCCCCAACCAACCCGCTCAACTTCTGCGTGGACCTGGAACAGTTGACGAGGATCGTCAAGAGCAAGGGGCGGATCCGCTCGCTCGTGGATTCCACGTTCGCCACGCCCGTGAACTCCAAGCCGCTCGCGCTTGGTGTCGATCTGGTGGTGCACAGCGCGACCAAATACCTATCCGGCCACAACGACGTGCTGGGCGGAGTCGTCGCCGGGCCCGCCCACCTGATTTCACTTCTGCGCGACACCCGTGGCCTCGTCGGGTCGGTGCTGGATCCCCACGCGGCGTTTCTGATCATGCGCGGACTCAAGACGCTGGCACTCCGGGTCGAGCGCCAGAATGGCAGCGCACTCGCGCTGGCCAAGGCACTCGAGCAGCATCCCAAGGTCGCGCGAGTCTATTACCCGTGGCTCGAAAGCCACCCGTCGTACCCCATCGCGAGCTCACAAATGCACGGCGGAGGCGCGGTCGTCAGCTTCGTCGTGCAAGGCGGGCGAGCGGCGGCGTCGCGCGTGGTCGATGCCGTCCGCATTCCACAGATCGCCGCCTCGTTGGGCGGGGTCGAGACGCTCATTGAACAGCCGGCAATCATGAGCTTTTTTGAGCTCAGGGATGAAGACCTGGCACAAATCGGCATCGATCCCGCTTTGATACGCCTTTCCGTTGGGATCGAGGAAACCAGCGATTTGGTGGGTGATCTTCTGAGCGCGCTCGACCAGGCCTAAGCGACTCGCGGGTTTTGGGGCTCGCATGGCTCTACGTGCCGAGGTAGCCTACCCGGCGCATGAGGCAGCCTCCGTGGCGCCGAAAAGTAGGGGTCCCGAGGTTTGACTCACCGACTCAGAAGCTGGTTCCTGCGAGGAGTATTGGAAGCCGTCGAGCGTCGGCGTGGCGCCGCCGGTTTGGCCCTGCTGACTGAAGGCGTGCCGCGTCGCTTACTGCCGCACGCCTCGCTCGACAGGCTCACGGCCAGCGCCGCGCTCGACACCATTCTGCTGGACGATGGCGAAGAGCTGCTGCTGCTCATTGACTCGCTGCTGGGTGACGGCAGTGGCCGCGTGCTGGAGTGGGTGGGCAGCGAGCTCGCCTCGCGAGCTTTGAATCAGGGCGGTGTCGCCAAGTTCGGGGATTTCTACGGGACCGTGGCGCGGCTGCAAGCGTTCCTGGAGCACCCCTTCGTGGACACACCGACGCTCTTCGAGCTGAAGCGAACCGACCTCGGTTTCACGCTCACCGTAGGCGTCGCCGGCCGTCCTCGAGCCACTCGGGTGCTTCGGCACCTCGCGGTCGGCGCCGTCACCGCCGCGGAGCGCTCCGCCCGTGAGGGTGACGGCAGTGCCAAGCTGAGCTCCGATCTCGTCGCGGATCGCGCCACCCTAACGGCCCACTACCAGCGCGCGATGCGCCCCCCCAGGGCCGATAGCGAGGCCCCGCCCACCTCCGTTCGACGCCCGACCCGCTCGGCGCGGCCCCCTTCGCTGAGCGAAGAAGTCGAGCGGATCCTGGGCTCGTCTCGGGCGCAGCCCACGTCAGCGTTGCCCGCCCAGCCCGCGGACTACCCCGCCGAGAGGCGTTCACTGACGCCCGCGCCACCCCGCTCATTCACACCGCCACCGGAGACGCAACGGCGATCCTCCTACCCGGCGCTCGACCCGGCGCTCGACCAGCGCCCTTCGGACGTGCACGCGCTAACAAGGGGGGACGAGTTCGACGGCCCCCCCGAACTCAAACGCGTCAAGGGCTGAAGCCGCTACGGCGGGCAGGCGGGGACGAAGGCGGGACTCGCCGTGGTGGTCGTCTTTGCGTCGCTCAAAGTATCGGTCACTACCACCACCAACTGCACTGGCGCACTGCAGAGTTCGTCGACCTCAGGCTGGCTGAGCAGCTCCTGTTCCGCCACCGCAAACAGCACGCGCTTCGACTCCCCCGCGTCCACAGCGACAGGAAACGCCGGGCTCGGCGTGGCATCAAGAATTGGCCGCAGCTCCGTCCCAGCTCGAGTGAGCGCCACCTTCGAGAGGGACACCTCCGTCGGCGAAGGAGCCTCCGGGCCCAGCTTCAGG
>JANNWK010000834.1:0-2967 GCA_031408355.1 Myxococcales bacterium | reverse complement strand
GGAAGCGAACCTCTCGCGGAGCGGATGCTGGCGGACGGCATCGAGCTCACGCCGCACGGGCCACACTTCGGACAGCTGCGCTTCGATGAATCGGGGCATTGCGGCATGCTCGACGACCAGGGGCTGTGCGGCATCCACGCGCGGCTCGGACCCGACGCGCTGTTCGACGTGTGCATGACCTACCCGCGCTACTACAACGAGGTCGACGGTGCGCTCGAGCTGTTCGGCACCGTCTCGTGTCCCGAGGTGGCGAGGCTGGTCCTGCTCGGTGACGGCGCGCTCGAGCTCGAGCCGAGCGCCGGGCACGAAGCCCCTCGCAAGCTGCGCAATCAGTTTCGAACCACCGAGCCCTACTACCAGCCCTTCTGGCTCGTGCGTGACGCCTTCAGCCAGCTCGTGGCTCTACCCGAGCACAGCCTTTCCGAAAAACTGTTCGCCTTGCTCTGGATTTGCAACCAGCTGAGCGAAGTGGTGCACGCTGGGGCTCGCTCGGTGCCTGCGGCGGAAGTCGCCAAGGCGTTGCAAGCCATGCTCGCCCCCGACGTGCTCGCCAGCCTGGTCGGCAACTACCGCCGCCTGGGGCTCGACGGCGCGCTCGCTCTCTCGGTGCTCACGAGCGTGCTAGCCGAGGCGCCGGCCGTAAGCGCGAGCGACCGGGATCAGGCCTGGCGTGAGTACAGCGCGCTCCGAGAAGGCGTCGCACCCGTGATACGCCAGCGCCTCGACGCTTGCCTGACGCGCTACGCGCAAAACCACCTCTACACCACCCCCTACATGCTCTACGGCAGCCTGTTCGGCTACGCGCGCGACCTGACTTGGCGCGTGGCCCTCCTGCGCTACCAGCTGCATCAGGACCTGAGCGGCTTCGACGGCGACGCCGCTGCCGTCGACCAGCGCATCGTCACCGTCGTCTACAAGTTCGGTCGGCGCGTCGAGCATTCCGAGCTGTTCACCCAGCTCGGGGCGCTCCTTTCGGCCCAGCGCCTCGACAGCTTCGCCCACACCGTCGGCTTCCTGCCCGTGTAGCGGAATGTTCACGAACTAGCTCTGCCAGCACACAGCGCTGCTCGCCGTCACTTGGGAGGCGGAGGCGGAGGCGGTGGCGGCGGCGGCGGCGGCGGGGTCGGAGGCGGCGGCGGCGGCGTGTCCGACACCAGCTTCTCTGTCCACTGCGCCATGTGGTTGGAGCTCTTGAGATCCTGGAACGGCAAGAAGAAGCCCGGGTGGCTGCCATCCAGCCCGTCCGCCAAGGCCGCGGGATTGAGCGCGAACATCCAGAGCAGCTGCTGCGTTGCAGGATCCCCGACGGCGCTGTTGTTCAGGAACGCCTTGCGCAGCCCGGCGCGCCGCTGGGACGACACGGTGAACCACTGCAGATCGCCGTCCCGGTGCTTCGCCTGAAAGGGCGTAGCGCGTGGGTAGGTGTCCATCAATTTGCCGTCCCTCACGCCGCGGCTGCCAAGGTCGGCCAGATCCGCCGCGCCCCGAGCGCCGGCCTTCTCGAGGTAGATGGGCGTGGCGTTCGCGCTGGCCTCCACGACCCAGGTCTTGGCGCTTGGGTCGGCGTAGGCGTTGCCCTCGTTGCCCGAAGCGAAGGATTCGGAGTAGAGCAGGAAACGCGAGCCTGGCAGGAAGTTGACGTTGTAGCGGCTCTTGCCGGCCACCGACGCCAGGATCGTCACCGGCGACGACCAAGCCGAGGCCGTCCGCTCAACGTAAGTCAGGCCGCCCTGCTGAAAGTGAATGGTCTGGTTGTTCGCGCCGTCGATGCGCGTCATGGCGATCTTCTTGCCGTCGGGCGACCAGTCGGGCGCGCTCGGGATGAAGTCGAGCGGGAGCGTGCCTTCGCGGAGCCCCGTCTCGCCGCTGTGGAAGAACAACGTTTGCTCCGAAGCCGCGTCGTTGACGGGCGCCACCGCCACCCACTGCGAGCCATCCGGATTGAACGAGCCCGTGAGGATGCGGTTCTCGTCGCCGGGACCCGAGGCAGAAGCCGGATTGACGGTGAGCCAATTGTCGGTGCGCGGCACCGACAAGTCCTTGATGTAGGCGAGCCGACCGTCCTGGGAAGGGCCGATGCTGGCTGCCATCTTCGAGCCGTCGCGCGACAGGATGTGGCAACCCACGCAGGTGCCGCTGGGGGAGTTGTCGTCGTTCCTGAAGTCGTTCGGCTTCAGGAACTCTTCGAGTGCCGAGCCGGAGCTGAAGTCCACACGCATGATGCGGGGCGGACTCGAGGCCGCCCAGTAGTACACCGCGCCATCGACGCGATTCTCGGCGAACTCGAGGTCGATCTCCGCTGACTCGCCGAAAACGCCCTGTTCGTTGCTGCCGCGCACGCGAAGCTTCACCGGGCCCGCGCCGCGATTCGACTCAGCCACGTAGCCGTAGGTCGCCTTGTCGAGCGGGAAGTTGCACGAGCCGGGCTCGAACAACGCCGCATCGGCCGCGCACCGCGTATAGAAGTGGATGTCCGATATCGCGCTCGTAAACGAGACGTCGTAGAGCGTGTTGGCGACGGAGCCGGGCTGGAAGTGGACTTCGAGCGCTCCGAGGTTCGGCGGCAGCATCGTGCCCGGATTCGGGTACATGAGCACCGGTGCGTTCGCCGGTGTGGGCGTGCCCGCGAAGGCGTCCTCAGGACTCGCGGGCAAGGCCGGCTGGGCCTGCGCCGAGCCCGGATTCGGCCCAAGCGCCCCGACGAGCCGCACGGTGAGGCTCGTGGTGACGGCGCTCACCGGATCATCCGTATTGGCGGCCTGGGCCTGCACGGTCAAGGTGCCTCCGCGCTGCGGCGGGTCGTCCGCTGCCACCGGAAGACGGCTCGCAAAGGTCGGCGCCCCGTCCGCAGGGAAACCGCCCACCAGGTAGTTATCGGGGACGTAGAACACGGTGCGGTCGGTGATCTCCACCTCCCCGGCTTTGCCCTTCATGGTGGCAAAGGCGCGAAACTCCTGGGTCACGCTC
>JANNWK010000833.1:0-2580 GCA_031408355.1 Myxococcales bacterium | reverse complement strand
TGAATAGCCAGGAGGCGACCGAGCTCAAGCGACAAATTCGCCTCCTACGCGACGAAATGCAGGTCACGATCGTGCTGGTCGAACACAACATGGCGGTCGTGATGAGCGTGTGCGAAACCGTGCACGTCGTGGACCACGGCGAGACCATCGCGGAGGGCAGCCCCGAGCAGGTCAAGGAGGACCGCGCGGTCCTGGCGGCCTACCTGGGTAAATCGAGCGAGGACGCTCCGTGAACGAAGCCTCAGCGCTTTCGATACAGGAGCTGCGCGTCAGCTACGGCGGCATCGCGGCCGTGAAAGGCATCTCGCTTGAGGTCGGCGCCGGCGAGATCGTGACTTTGATCGGCGCTAACGGCGCCGGCAAGAGCAGCACGCTGAAGGCCATCGTGGGTCTGGTTCCCGGCGCGACCGGGCGGATCACGCTGTTCGGCGAGCGCATACTGGGCGTGGCAACCCCCGCGATCGTCGGCAAGGGCGTGGCCCTGGTGCCCGAGGGTCGCGCCATTTTTGGCAACCTGAGCGTGCGCGAAAACCTTGAGCTGGGCGCCTTCCTCAAGCGGGAGCCGGTGGGGCTCAGCCAGCGTTTCGAGCGCGTTCTTAAGCTGTTTCCCAGGCTCTCTGAGCGCCTCTCGCAGGAGGCGGGCACGCTGTCGGGCGGCGAGCAGCAGATGCTGGCGATGGGCCGAGCGCTGATGGGCGACCCCAAGTTGCTGCTCTTGGACGAACCGAGCCTCGGCTTGGCGCCGAAGCTGGTGGAGCAGATCTTCGAAGCCATCGTGGCGGTGGCGCAGGGCGGCCTCACCATCCTGCTGGTCGAGCAGAACACTCGCTTGGCGCTCGAAACCGCTCAGCGCGCCTACGTGCTGGTGACTGGCGAAGTCGCGCTGGCGGGCGACTGCGCCAAGCTCCGCGAGGACCCGCGCGTCAACGGCGCCTACCTGGGCGAGAACGTGACGGCGTGAGCCGGCGGCTGCCGGCGCTCTCGCCGCGCGTTACCTTCCGCGGTAACTTGCGCTCTACCCGGCATGGCTGGCTTCGCCTGACGCCCGCCTATTCGGTGAACCTGGTGCGCGAGCTGCTGATTCGCCGCTCCAGGCCGGAACTTCCGGTGCTCGATCCATTTTGCGGAACCGGCACGACGCTTTCAACCTGCGCGGAGCTTGGGATCGACTGCGCTAGCGTCGATCTGAATCCGTTTCTAGCCTGGCTTGCCGGAGTCAAGAGCCGCCACTATTCGGAGGCCGATCTTAGTCGCGGCAGGGCGCTTGTCGGGCGCATGGCCCTAGCGGCCGCGAAGGGGCGCGGTCGCAGCTGGGTTCCGGACCTTTATCGAATCGACAAATGGTGGGACGAAGCGTCGCTCGACGCGTTGTCGCGAGCCTTCGCGGAGCTCGAAGGCAGGCGCGGTAAGGCCCGCGATCTAGCGGCCGTCGCCTTTTGCCGCACGCTCATCGACGCGGGCAACGTCAGCTTTCGCCACCAGTCCATGTCGTTCCGCGAGCGCGGCGGCGCGGAGGACGTGGCAGGCCACTTGGAGCGCGCCTTTGCGGCGCTTGAGGCCGGCGCGCGCTCGCCGATTCTGCCGGCGCAGGCGCGGGTGCTGCTAGGCGACTCGCGAAAGCTTGATCGCTTGCTGCCAGAGGCTTCGTGCGGTTCGGTCATCACGTCGCCGCCCTACGTGAACCGCATGAGCTACATCCGCGAGCTGCGACCGTACATGTATTGGCTTGGCTACCTAAAGGACGGGCGACAAGCGGGCGAGCTGGATTGGAAAGCGATCGGCGGGACCTGGGGCGTCGCCACCAGCAAGTTGTCGGGCTGGCAGCCTGAGCAGCCCTTGCCGCTTAAACGGCTGGTCTCGCTGGGCAGCGCTATCGCACGCGAGAGCCCGCTGCTCGCGCGCTACGTTGAGCGCTATTTCTGTGACATGGACGAACACGTGGGCGCGCTCAAGCGCGTGATGGCGCCCGGCGCCGAAGCCCACTACGTGATCGGCAATTCCAAATTTTTCGAGGTGCTGGTTCCGGCTGAGAAACTACTGGCGCAGCTGTTCGAGCGGCACGGCTTCGTCAACGTGCGAAAGCGCTTGCTCCGCCGACGCACGAGCAAGAAGGAGCTCTTCGAGTTCTTGGTGAGCGCCGAGCGGCCGTAGTGCGGCGGGGGAGGCTGGCCAGCGCGCTACCCCGGCGGGTTATCAGGAGCACCACGAGAGTGGCATTTGCCGCTGTGGGCTGAAGTTGTGGGTGTTGCAACTCGGCACACTGGGCACGCGTGTAAGCCAAGGTGCGGTGGCGCCCGCGCGTTTCGTGTCGTTCGCATGCCGCAGCCAGTTTTAAGGGCTATTCGATCTCTCACCGCATTTCGAGCGAGTAGCGCGTCGTTGGAAAAATGTGCTGAGCGTCCAGTCAGCAGACAGCTGAGTGCAGAGTCTTGAGTGGGTTCGGAGTCGGCGCGTGGTCGCAAGTGCGCGGGTTCGTTGTGCGGTGCCTTTCCTTCCGCTACAGTTACTGACGGCGTCGTTGCCGAAGGAGCAGTTTGGCTGAGCCCTCTCCCCGTTTGAAGTCACATGCATTGGTGCGCG
>JANNWK010000832.1:0-1698 GCA_031408355.1 Myxococcales bacterium | reverse complement strand
CGGCCGTCCGCCGCTCGAAAGAGCCTCAATCCCGCCGCGAACGCTGCGCCGATTCGACCGACGCGCACGGTCGGCGTTGCTGCGCGACGCAGTTCGAAGCCCGTCGTCTAGGGGCGAGCGCCTGCGCCTGCTATTGAAGCGCCGCCAGGACAGCGCTAGCGTTTTCGCGTGAAGACTAAAAAGCTGTTCGGGGTCGCATCCATCGGTGTGTCGGTCGTTCTGCTGTCGCAGGCCTGCGGCTCGGAGGACTCCAAGAAAAAGGCGCAGCAGGGTCCGAACTACATGGGGCAAGGCGGCGACGGCGAGCCGTCAGGCGGCCGTGACGCCACGGGCAAGGCGGGCACCAACGGCATGGCAGCAGTGGCCGGACAAGCCAGCGGTGAAGCGGGGACCTCCAGCGTCGGCGAGGGCGGCATGCCTGGCGCGGCCGGCGGCGCGGGCGGCGCTAGCACCGATCCGGGCGATGGCTGCGAGCCCGGCTTCGGCGAGTGCGACGGCGACCCGAAGACAGTGTGTGAGCAGGATCTCAACCTTGTAACGAGCTGCGGCGACTGCAAGACCTCATGCAGCTCGGCGAACGCGACGGTTACTTGCGAGACCGAGGCCTGCGTCGTCAAGAGCTGCAACGGCGGCTTCGGGGATTGCAACGAAGATGCGGTCGACGCCTGCGAGACGCCCATCAACACGGCCACCGATTGCGGAGCCTGCGGCCGCGACTGCGCCGCGCTCGGCTCCACCTGCTCGACGGACAAATGCAACGAGATCCCGATGCAGCAGGGCCAGCCCATCGGTTCGGACGGCGCCGCCAACCGCACTTGGGCGTTCAGCCCCTTGGGTCTGCTTCAGGCCGGTTACTACAACTACGCCGTGCGGCGATATCCGCTGAATGGCTCCGCCACGCAGATTGTGTGGGCCCCGACGAACGAGACCATCGGCCAGAACAGCCTGCTCGTGATCGACGACACCGTGTATTGGGGTGAGCGGGGCACGGGCGGCAACGATTTTACCGCGGCAGTCTTTTCCAAGAAGATCACGGATCCCGCTGGCACGTTGCCGACGCTCGCGTGGGGGCCAGAATGGCCCGTCCAGTTCCTTCGCCGCCAAGGCAACGCCTTCTACTGGATGTCCGGGGACTACCAGTCGGGCGATCCGGGCGCATGGATCTACACGCGCCCCGTTACCGCTCCCTTGACTGATCACGGGACCAAGATCATGTCGGTCGATCAGCAGACGCACAATGGCGTGGTGGCGTTCAACGTTACTTCCGACGCCATCTATTGGGTCACGACCCAGGTCGGGGCCGGTGTGGCCCTGGAACTGCGCACCACGCCGCTGGCCGGCGGCACGCCGGCGGTCGTTCCGAACGCGCCCAGTGCCCAAACGGCCGCCATCGCCATTGGCTACGGCATTCCCGATCTCGAGGTGGTCGGGAAGACACTGTACTTCACTCGCACTGCCGGCGACTTCGACGGCATCTATTCTTTCAACAAGGGCGATGCCGCGCCCACCCGGCTTGTCCAAGCCAGCAGCGTGACCAGCTTCCTTCTCGACGACGACTTCTTCTACTACGCCCAGCAAAACGTCAGCGGCATCTGGAAGGCTCCGATCGCGGGCGGCGCCGGCGTACTCATCTCCGACGACAATGTGGCTCGGATCGTGGGCCAGGACGACACGTTCGTGTACGCCATCACGAGCGGC